>JBJENY010000032.1:0-75482 GCA_051880435.1 Lachnospiraceae bacterium
TCTTTACATATTATTTTAACAATATCAATGTTCTTCATTTCGTTATGTCCACCGATATTGTATACTTCACCAACACGACCCTTATGAATAATTAAATCAATAGCCTTACAGTGATCCTCCACATATAACCAGTCACGCACGTTTTCACCCTTTCCATATACAGGAAGCGGCTTATCATTTAATGCGTTGGCAATCATAAGTGGAATAAGCTTCTCAGGGAAGTGATATGGACCATAGTTATTAGAACAACGGCTGATTGTTACAGGCAAACCATAGGTTCTATGATATGCCAAAACTAAAAGGTCTGCAGCAGCCTTTGATGAGCTGTATGGACTACTTGTGTGAATTGGTGTTTCCTCTGTAAAGAATAAATCCGGACGATCTAATGGAAGGTCACCATATACTTCGTCGGTAGATACCTGATGGTAACGGGTAATGCCATACTTACGGCATGCATCCATTAACACAGCAGTTCCCTTAATATTCGTATCTAAGAATACCTCAGGGTTTTCAATAGAACGGTCTACATGTGACTCCGCTGCAAAGTTAACAATAATATCCGGTTTTTCCTCTTCAAATAACTTATATACTGCTTCTCTATCTGTAATACTTTCCTTTACAAATCTGAAATTGGGATTATCCATTACCGGCTCCAATGTAGATAAATTACCGGCATAGGTAAGACAGTCTAAACATACGATTCTATAATCCGGATACTTATTTAACATATGAAATACAAAGTTACTACCAATAAATCCTGCTCCACCTGTTACAATAATTGTCATAATTCTAATCTCCTTTTCTTCTTTCTCTTAATGAAGTACATCTAAGTACTTGCCGTCTAATACATCCTTTAAATACTGTCCATACTGGTTCTTTTTTAACACCTCATATACAGCCAGTACATCCTCCTTCGTAATCCAGCCATTTAGATATGCAATCTCTTCAAGGCAAGCAATCTTACGATGCTGATGGGTTTCCATTGTTTTAACAAAATTCGTTGCCTCAACAAGACTTTCATGTGTTCCCGTATCAAGCCATGTAAATCCCTGACCTAATAATTCAACATTCAAATCCCCTGCTTCTAAGTAGATACGATTCAAATCTGTTATTTCTAACTCGCCTCTTGCACTTGGTTTAAGGTTTTTAGCAAACTCTACTACTCTGTTATCATAGAAATAAAGACCGGTTACACAATAATTGCTCTTTGGTTTTTCCGGCTTTTCTTCAATGGAGATTGCCTTTCCTTCACTATTAAACTCAACAATGCCAAAACGTTCCGGATCATCAACATAGTAACCAAATACGGTTGCACCCTGTCCGTTTTCTGCATTTGCAACAGCTTCTTTGAGACGTTTTTTCAATCCATGACCCGAGAAAATATTATCTCCTAATACCATAGCTACTGTGTCATCCCCAATAAAATCAGCACCAATAATAAAGGCCTGGGCTAACCCGTCCGGACTTGGCTGTACCGCATAGGATAACTCTACACCAAACTGATGTCCATCTCCCAATAATTCTTTAAATCTTGGGGTATCCTGAGGTGTTGAAATAATTAAGATTTCCCTAATGCCTGCATTCATTAATACAGACATTGGATAATAAATCATTGGCTTGTCATAAATCGGTAATAACTGCTTTGATGTTACCATGGTAAGAGGATACAATCTTGTACCGGAACCACCTGCTAAAATAATTCCCTTCATAGCTTTCTCCTTTCAAATTCCTTAAAATATATACTGTCAATTACATTCTGTTTTTATTCTACTACAATATAAAAGGTGACGCAACGTCACCTTCAAGCATTTTTTTTATTTTTATGAAATTTTTTTGCAGGTGAAGATTCCCGCTTCTTTTGTGATATGAAATCCTTTCTTTGTTTTTCGTTCTACAAAGCTTCTAAAATCCTTATATCGGTCCAATAAATATTGATTTTGATTACCATGACAAGACAGTATATATTCGATTAAAGGTTCCGGTTGTGTTACTACTAACCCATCTTCATATTGGATGGAAGAAACATTGTCAAAGTATTCTCCCAAAATAGAATCACCATTTTCCAAGCCAAAATTTTCATACAAATAATCTGCAGACAAAGTAATCTGGGACTGAAAGCTTTGCACCAATTGGGTTATTTCCTTCATATGATTCTTTCCATATGTACTGCAAATGAACCTTCCACCATTTTTTAATACACGTTTCACCTCAGCTAGTACTGCTTTAATATCACTACAATAAAACAACAAATGATTTGCAATCACAATATCATATTGTCCATCTTCATCCGGAATTTCATGACAATCAAAAGCATGATAAGAAAATCTGTTATTGTTAGCTTTTGCTTCTAAATCCTCTATTTCTCTTCTGGTATCTCTTAACATCCCCTCTGAAATATCATTTAATACAATTGAAATATTATGTGGTATCCTTTCATAATTATCTTTCCATAAGGCGCCACTTCCACAGCCTAACTCTAAAACCTTCATCCCCTCTTTTAAATGACACTGTTCAAACACCCATGGAAACCATCCCATTGGATTAATGGAATATAACTGATGTAAATTAATTCTGGCAGAAATATTAGTTGCATTTTGATACTGGGTTTTCAATGAACTTTCCATATTGGTAAGATGAATTAAGTGAAGCATCTGGCTCCAGTCAACGTTGTTATTATTTTCAATGGCATTTGTTGTTTCTTCTATTGCCTGCTCAACCATTTGCATTTGTTCAATCCGGTCCCTGACAAGCTTTAATTGCAGTTCTAAGGAATGACGCAACATACGATAATCGGAATCTTCAACTGTTAACATACGAATATCATCTAATGAAAATCCCAAATATTTTAATAGTAAAATTTGCTGCAATCTTACTAAATCATCTTCTGTATAAAAACGCGCACCTGCCTGCGTAACATAGGATGGCTTTAAAATATTAAGTTTATCATAATAACGAACTGTACGAACAGAGATATGCGCCAAATTAGCAAATTCCCCGGACGAGTAGAATCCCTCTTTCTTCATATTCCAGGCTGTCCTCCACTTCAAAACGATTTTCTTTAACTCTAATATACAAAAAGAACATCTATTTTTCCATATTTTTAATAAAAAAATATAAAATTTAAAATAACATATTGGTTTTTTTGTCATTCTGGCATATAATAACATTTATTACAAAATATACAAACGATAATTACATTTTATGTACAAGGAGATATGATTCATGAACAAAGAATTATCTATTATGATAATAGAAGACGATATTGCGTCTTGTCAAAAATATGCCAATTATATAGAGTCAACGGAAGGACTATGTGTTGCAACAATTACAAACAACCCCTATCGTGCACTTACCTATACAAAGGAATTACTTCCTGATGTTATTATACTCAATTTAGAAATGTTTTTAGGAAACGGCCTATCCTTTTTACAAGACCTAAAAACAATTCATCTTTCAAAAAAACCATACATTCTGGTATTAACAGATGCAACCAGCAGTGCTGCAAATGAATACGCAAAACAAAATGGTGCAGACTTTATTATGTCCAAACAGACAGAAAACTACACAGAAAAAAATGTAATTGATTTTATCAAACTACTAAAACAAACGATTCAAAACAATTCCAAAAATGTTCCAGTTGAGGACAATAACACGGAAACTGATTCTCAACGGAAAAAACGACTTACCCGTATTATCACCATTGAGTTAAATAACATTGGGATTAATCAAAAGGCTGTTGGATACTCTTATCTAATCGAAGCAATCCTTCTTATCATAGACGGTACCAAAAACAATATTGGAAGTATCATAGGAGAAAGATATAACAAAACCTTCTCCAGTGTTGAACGTGCTATGCAAAATGCAATCAATAAAGCCTGGTCAACAACAGATGCCTCAGTGTTACAAAGATACTATACGGCACCCATTCATTCTGATAAAGGAATTCCAACATTAACAGAATTTATTCATTATTATGCAGCAAAAATTAATAATGATTATTAAATCTACATAAAAAAATCTCTGTGCAAAAACACTGCACAGAGATTTTTTTATTTTGCTTCCTCGTATTCTTTTACTGTTGCATATATTACATTATCACTACTATGACTTTCATCCATTACATTAATCCAGGTTTTTCCCTGATTTAAAATAATTTCATCACCATTCTTATCATAGAAGTGGGTTACATCTCCGGATGATTCACATTTCCATGTAATGTCAATGGCTTTACCATTGGTAATATACTTTCCTTTTCCACCTTTTGTGATACCAATATCAACCCGGTCATGGTTTTGTTTGTCATAATATGGTTCAACGCTACATTCCTGAATAATAACATTCTTAACTGCTAATTGTGTATTTGTTTCTGCATCCATTTGTTCTTTTTTGAACTCATATCTGTAATACAGACCGTCTTCCTCATTATAAACAAACCACGGTTTACAATCTGCCTGATAAACAACAACAACTGCTGCGTCTTTTCCGTCTAACTGAATTTCTTCCTGATCATTCTTATTAAACTTAAAATAACCCTCAAATTCTTCCGGATAGGTTGTGGCATATCCATGATCTGTAATCGCCTGCTTAATTTTTTCTGAATCTGCATATAAGTTATGAGGTGCAGAACGACTGTCTTCACGATAATAACCGCCGGATCCAATACGCTCATCCAGGCTGTCAATATAACCCGGAACAAGTAACTGATCATAGGTTTCTACCGAGCCTCCACAATGTGCCAAAATAGCATCAAAGGCCATAGCCGCATATACAAAATATGGTCTTGTACTTCGAATATTTCCAATGGTTCCAAGATCAGATACATCATTATATAATGCCATGATACGTGTAATTCCACCCTCTTCCGGTGCCTCATAATAAACATCTGCTTTACTAGAATTATAGGAAGGAACCGACATAGAGGTATTCTCAATCATAAATGCAACGGGACGTTGATTTGCTATTTTTTCATCTACCCATTCACCGGTTAAAAAGCTCCTAGCCATGCCTTCAGGTCCAATGTCCTGTTCTTCAGTGGTAATCTCCTCAGTTGTTGTTGCTTCTGTTGTTGTTGCTACTTCCGGTTCTTCTTTTTTTCCACAGCCTGTGGTTCCGGCCATTAATGTACTAACCATAGCAACGCTTAAAAGAACCGATAATATTTTTTTCTTCATGTTTTCTCCTCTCTGCCTTATTATGTATTCTTTTAATAAAGTTCATACAAAATCTAGTATTTTTATTCTAACAAATCATACCAATAAAAGCAACACCCATATCTTTAAGAGTATCTCTTAAAAATATGGGTGGCATATTATTTCATTATATTTACTTTGTTATTTTAACACTTTTTGTAGGACTAAATTTACTATAGTATGTTACCCCATTTACAACTTTTATGCTTCGTACCCTGACATAATAGGTTTTCCCTTTTGTCAAGCCTGTAACCTTCTTGCTGGTTACAGTATTGCCGGTAATCTTAAGGGAATCCCCATACCGGAAATCACCAGAAAGACTATATTGTATTTCATATCCGGATGCATAACTATTTTTCGTCCATTTTACCGTCATTGTCTTTGAAGCACTATTGGTTAAACTTATAATAGATGGTTTTCCTAAATAAATATAAGTTTTTGCACCAGACATAGCACTTCTGTAAGTAATACCGGAAACCATTTTATAAGCCATTATCTTATACTGGTATTTTTTTCCATTCTCAACCTTTTTGTCATAAAATACCTGTCCGGTTAGGGTGGCAACTTTTACAAAGGTTCCGCCATTTGTACTCCGGTATACATGATAACCTGATGCACCGGTTGTGGCAGCCCAGGCAACCTTCAATCCCACAGATGATACAACAACCTCCGGTGTTGCCGGTTTTGTCAGATGATAAATGGATTTACTTATGGATGGTCCACTTAAGTAATTCGTTCCACTAACTGTCTTGTAAGCAAATACCCGATAACGATATTTTGTATTTACTCCTGTAGCTTTTGCATCATGATATGATATCGTAGCTTCACCCTTCACGATTGCAACTTTCTCGTAAGTAGTTCCATCTAAAGTCTTATATATTACATATCCTGTTGCACCACTTATTTTATTCCACTTCACAGTTACGCCTGTTGCAGTATTGGATAAGCCGGAAATCTTTGGTGCACTAACGCAGTAATATAATTTGGAAGCTGTGCTCTTTTCACCTTCACTCATTCCATAAGCACTAACCTGATAACTGTAAGACTTTCCGTTTTCTACTGTTTTATCAGTATATGTAAAACTAGTTCCATCCTGTGTTTGTGCAATCTGATCCCAACTGCCGCCGGATACTTTTCTATATAAAATATAGTAATTTGCACCATCTACAAGATTCCATTTTACATATATTCCACCATTAACGTTCTTAACTTTTGTAATTACCGGTGCTTCCGGCTCATCAATCATCCATTTTGCGTAAACGGTTACATTTTGATGAGTCGCTACAGATACTGACGAAATTTTATCTGTAAAATCACTGTCTAAATACCAGCCTTGGAAAGAAAATTTATCTTTCGTAATATTCGTTGGTAACGTGTAATCACCATCATCCACTGTATAAGTTGTTTTATATGTTTCATCAGTAAAGCTTCCGCCATTACACTCATATGTTATGGTATATTCCGTTGCAACCCATTGAATAGAAACTTCTTCGTCCTGTTCCTTTACGTCCAAAACTCCATCTTCAATTTCGTTATTATCTACAAGGAACACAATTGTTCTATATGGTTCTTCTGCAATTAATTTTTTTATCGTTGCATCTTCTAACAGCTTACAAGTAGTATTTTTCTTACATTTTAATACGAAACTGGTATCTCCATTATAAACTGTTACATTTACAAATGTAATTTGGTCCCCGTTGCTGTCAACAGGCGGAATTGAATATTCCGGATTTCCTGATATTGTAACATCCTCACCAATGGTAATCTGTCCGGCAGATTCACTATCCGGATTTATGATTTCATAATCATAGCCATTATTTCCTTCCGGTCTTGTTGTTGCCACACTACCACTATTTAATGTAATATCACCTGTAGCTTCGATTACGGATGCATTCGAACCTGTTACTTCCAATGTTACATCCGCTCCTGTAACCTCAACATTGATTCCGGAAATGGCAGCATCTTCCGATTCTACCTGAATGACGCTTTCCGTACCATTCAGTACAACATCTTCTGCTTCAATACCGATTCCATTTGGCGAAGATACTGATACGTTGCCACCATTAACAGTAAAATCATTTACCTGAATTCCCGAATTATTTGTTGCAGATACATTAATATTACCACCATTGATTACAAGATTACCATTGCCGGAAATGCCCGGACCTTCTTCATTTGAAATAACAATGGATGCATCCTCATCATCTGCAATCTTATCAATGGTAAGGGTACCATTATTAGGAACAAGGATACCATCTGTTACCCTATTCGTACCTTGTAATGCAATAGCAGAAGTACTGTTAACCACAAGTTGACGGACTGCTGCATCCTTCAGGATCAGATTACTTCCATTTGTCACATTCACTACTACATTTTCATTGGCACCTGCAATCACATAATCATTGCCCTTCTTTGTTGTAATGATAATATCGTTTCCAAGTACCGTAAAATCAAAGTTAGTATCTAAAATACCTTCTTCAATTTTATTTGATAGTTTATTAACATAATTAAAATCTTCTGCTGAAATCTTACTAATATCGATGACATAGTTTCCGTTTTCATCCTTTATTTTTGATACATCAAATACAGTAAAGACGGATATTGTGTTATTTGACACCTCACTTGCTTCCATATCATCTGTTTGTGCAAGTCTTGCATATACCGTATAATCTGTTCCGTCCTCTAAATCAGAGAATACATAATTACCATCTTCCGATTGCTGTATCCAGTTTTTACGGTCTAATGATAATTCCAATGTTCCCTCTGATTCCGTATCTGCCTGTACAATAAGCTCATGGGCAGCTTGTAAAATCGGACGAAACGTTACAGTTGGCTTTTCCTGTTTACGTTTTGTCACAGTAACCTCAACATTTTTAGAAATTTTTCCAATTTTTGCAGTTACTGTTGTTGTTCCCACTTTTAATCCTGTAATCTCAACAGAATCTCCTGTTGTTTTATCCAAAGATACTACTGTATCATCCTCAACAGACCAATTCACTGTATATTCATCTGCTCCAACCGGTTCAACAGAATCCACAGATAATGTAGCCTTCTCTGAGACAGCAATTGACAGTGAATCCTTATCTACCGTAAATCCTGTTACAGAATGTGTAACCGTCACCTCACATGTTGCTTTCATGGTTGGATCCTCTGAAGACGCTAACGTTATAGTAGCAGTTCCTGACTTCAAACCTGAGGTAATGGTCAGTGTAGAACCACTGATGCTTGCAGTTGCCACATCCTCATCACTTGAAGTTACACTAATCTTAGTCTTATCTGCAGTTGCAGGTAAAACAGTAATAGTTGCTGTCGCTTCCTTTTCTGTTCCGTCTAATGATACACTGTCTTTATCAAGAGAAATGGAGGTGATTGCCGGTGCAACTACCTTTACGTAATACACCGCTTTCTTTGTGGTATCTCCTGATGCCGTAACCGTAATAGCTGCGGTTCCTGTTGCTTTTCCTTCCACTTTGAAGCCTGTGGTTGTCTTTGTTACCGATGCTACAGAAGTATCATCCGAAGACACTTTATAATCCTTATTTGTTGCATCATCAGGTGTAATGGTAACTGTTGCAGATGCCGTTTCACCAATCTGAAGCTCTACCGGTTCCTCTGATGTGGTTGCCGGTGTAACTGAAATGCTTTCTACAGAAACAACCGGTGTATCGGAACCACCGCCATAACCTGATGGCATCTGGGCAGAAGTAAATCCACTACCACCGTAGAAATCAGACAATACAGTCTGCTCTGTAAATCCATCCTCTGTAGAATCCTTATATAATAAGTACAACGCTGCTGCTGCACCAACCATACCTGCATTGTAATCAAGGGTAACTTCATTACAGATTGCATCATTAACAGCATCTGTATAAGTTGAAAAATCAGCTGAAGTAGGTCCACCAACTAAAGCTCCATATAACGTATATTTCTGTGTTGCATTATTATTAAAATCTGTCCAGCCTGCGTATCCTGATGCTGCTCTATGATGTGGTTTTTTCGGAGATGCATCATTATATCCGCACACCAGGTTAATCTTTTTAGAGTTATTACCAAGAATGGTACTCATCTGATATCGACACCATGTCGCATAGGTATCAACATTATTTAGCTTATCATATAACAAGGCACTAAACTGTACATTACAGTTAATTCTTGCAGTACCCCAGCTGTCATCTCCAGAATAATAAGAAGATGTAGAACCACTTGCCTGAGATGCCAGCCAGCTGTTAATGGTATTCCACTCTGATTCATTTTTCGTTGGTGCATAATAAGATGCAAACTGATACAAATTACACCATCCATTGGGTTTCTGAATATTCGATGCATTGGCATTGTTGCTGTTGTATTCTGTTGCATATGTACTGTCTTTTGTGATTTTGTAAAGCATAGCTGCTGCTAAACAATACTCATCCTCCCATGAACCAGATGCATAGAAGGAACCACTGGTATCTGTACTTCCTGTGCTCTTTGCATTATTCTTTGCCATTGCAAATAATGCTTTCGCATATTTTAAGTCTTCTGTATTACCAAAGTTCAAATAATTGATTGCCAAAGCTGCTGCCGCACCTGCCACATACTCTGTAGCCGGATTAGAGGAGGTAGCAACAAGGCTATAGGTACGATTTGTTGAAGATTCATTTTCAACCTCCGGAGCTACCCAGCTTTCATGATCCTTTTGACCGCAGCCAACCTGGTAACAGAATGCCTCTGCAGCTTCACCGGTGGAATCCAATACTGTACAGCTCTTTAAATAGGTACAATAATAATCTACAATTTTCTTAAAATGTTCTTTCTGACCTAATTCATCAAAGGCTTGTCCAAACTCTAAATAACTAAGACCCAATGTGATAAAGGATTCATTGGCAGGCATACCAAACTTTACATGATCTCCTGCATCATGGAAACCGCCAACTGCTTTGTATTGTTTCCCATTATATGTAAAGTAGTCATTTACGTGACAGTCACCTCTCCAACCACCTACATCAGTTGAATATAAAGAAGTTTCACTAACCTGGTCACCACACATATTTGCATCATAAAAATATAAAGATAACTGTAATAACTTCGCGAAGTTATAATTGGTACTGGTATCAATCGTACCAATATTTTCCCCATCAAAGGTTCCTCCGGAGCCACCTGAACCACCGGAAGATGAGCCTCCGCTTGCATTACTTACTACACTATCAAAGGCTCCTGTAGAAGAAGAACCCTTTACAAAATAAACAACTACAGAAGCGTTATCCAATGCGGAACTACCTTTATAATTAATCTTATAATTACCGGCAGAATCTGCATCCGTACCTCCAACACTACTGTTTGCTCCAAGTACCGTTCCACTCTTAGGGACAATATATAAACAATCACTGGTATAATAGGTTACTACATCCGCCCAGCTGGACCAATCCTCTGTACTTGTAACTCCAGTCATTGGAACTTTAATTATCCAATCCCCAATGCTATCGGATAAACCATTATTTACCTTTAAAAAATATTCATGATATTCCCCTGCAATATTAGAGGTTGTGAATGTTGCCGTAACACTTTCAGACGTTGTTCCAATAGCGGCTGGATCTGATTCTGCATCATCCCTACCTGCACTACCACTGCTTTCACCTTCATAATAGGTCAAGGTATAAGTTGCCCCAGTAAGAGCTGATGCCGGAATTGCAAAACCTGCACCGGTATCCTTCTTCTCACCTGCTTCTACCGTCATATTATTCCAAACCTCACCCGCTTCATTTGTACCATTATAAGTTACAATAGAAATGGTATTTCCTGATTGGGTTGTACCACTGTAACCATATCCCCAATAAGGGGTATCTGCTAACTGAATGGTTACTGACCAGTCACTAATATTTTTCTCTAATCCATTTTGAATATAAAGCTTATATTCTGTAAGTGCCTGAGCCGGCCAGTTACCCTCTGCATTGGAATTTGCTGCAATATCCTGCACCTTTTCCAATACGATATGTACATCATTACTTGTATTGGCAGCATCATTAACAGTAATCTGTATTCGCTCCTCTGCCTGTACATTTTTTGCAGGAACAACCATTAAACTCATCATCATGGCAAATACCATAACAAAGGATAATAAGTTCTTCCACATTTTACCTCTTTTGTTCATACATCCTCCTCCTTTTTTCACATACTTTGGTAAAATACCTAAGTACTATTTTACCAAATAATGATAAAAATAGAAATCTCTTTTTTATATTTCCGTAAAGATTTATAACAAAAAACAGTCATTCCCTTATTCTTCTGCAAAAAGAACAGAAAAATAATAGAAATGACTGTTTTATTTTTATAAAATATTCAATTCATTACAAATATAGCAATCCACTAGCTCAGAGGTATCCATTTTGCATACAATGTCTTCGGACCAAAGCTTCCCTTTGTAATACAGGTCACTTTATTCTTAAAGTTTGCATCACTATACCAGCCTGCAAATGCATAACCTTCTTTCATTGGTGCATACAGCGTAATTGTCGGACTCGTCACTTTGTAAGAATTTGGATTCAGACTATGATTCGTTCCACCATCCAAATTATAAATAATTCTGAAGCTTGTAGTATTCTTAATCCAAACAGCATACAGATTGATTGTCTTTCCGGATACCGTAGATAAGTTGTTAATCTTTTGTCCATTCTTGAATTTAACAACCTGATTTGCTGCATTGGTTGTACTAGTAGCCCAGCCAACAAAGGTATAGCCTGTTTTGGTGAACTTGTTTAATGTTAACGGTCTTTGAATATCACCATAAACAAATACCTGATTACTCATTGTACCGGTTCCACCATTTGCATTAAATTTAATATTATATTTATTTGCCTTCCACTTTGCATATAGTGTCTTATTACCGGTTGTTCCCTGTTTAATACCTGTAATCGGAGCTGTAAATTTGGAATCTTTATACCAGCCAACAAAGGTATAACCCTTTCTCACCGGTTTCTTAAAGCTAAATGTGGCTGTTTTCATGGTATAAGCAGTGGGATTACCGGTATGATTAGTTCCACCATTTAACTTGTAAACAATCTTATACTTTGTAAGGACCCATTTTGCATATAATACTCTGTTACCTGTTGAACCGGTTACAATCTTGGTAACTTTTGTTTTGAAAGTCGAATCAGAATACCATCCCATAAAGGTATAGCCTTTTCTCGTTGGTGCTTTCAATGTTATGGTTGGATTTACCACAGAATATTTCACCGGATTGGCACTATTATTCACACCACCATTCAGTTTATAGGTAATGGTATATACTTTCTTTATCCATTTTGCATATAATACTTTGTTTCCTAATGAACCCTTAACAATCTGGGTAACACGTTTTTTGAAAGTGGAATCACTATACCAGCCACCAAAAGTATAACCTTTTTTTACTGCACTCTTTAATGTAATCGTTGCAGTTGTATAGGTATAGGTAGCAGGATTTCCTGTACTGTTTACACCACCATTCAGAACATACTTAATCGTATATGGTGTCTTCTTCCAGATTGCAGTTAATGTAATAATTTTTGCTGTGGTACTTGTTGCAAGTGGTGCGATATCGGCTTTATTCTTATAAGTTTTACCATCAGAACCACTCCAGCCTGCAAAGGTATATCCGGTTCTCTTAAATGTATTTGCAGGAAGTACTTTTCCGGTTACATAAGAACCGGCAATTGCTGCCATCGATCCTGATGTAGCATAATTTCCCTTAAACTTAATGCAATACTTATTTGCAACCCATTTTGCACGTAATGTAACATGTCCATCACCATCTAATAAACCTGCAACATTATCATTTGTAATGGTTTTTACTTTATTGCTATAAGCGTCATCACTAAACCAGCCCGCAAAAGTATATCCGGCTTTACTGGCATTTTGTAATATGATTTCATCGCTTTCCATTAGGGATGGATTATTCTCACTGTTAATTCCATCATTCAGGATATAATATATACTAATTACATTTCTTCTCCACTGGGCATATAACGTAATTACATTATCATCTCCATGGGCTTCCGCATTGGTACGAACCAAAGCTAATGATGCCTCATCTGCAAAAGAAACTCCACTACCATCACTCTTTGTATTCCATCCAACAAATACATAACCATTTCGCTCATAAGTATTTTGCTGCAAATTGCCGGTTTCTGTGTATTTGGTTGATTGTTTGTTCATTGAGCCGGAGGTTGCATTATTACCTAAAAACTCGATTTGATATGTCATCTCAACCCATTTTGCATACAATGTCAAATCATTTTCCACAGTGGTAATCGTGGTAATCGCATTTGCAAAATTTACATCTGTATACCAGCCTGCAAATACATATCCGGTTTTTGTAGGATTTAATAATGTAAATGGTAATTGTGTCTGCAAAAATGCACTCTTATTACCCTGGGCATTGGTTCCGCCATCCAGATTATAAGTTACACTGCATTTAATACGTTTCCATTGGGCATATAATGTAACTTTTCCACTCTGGCTTTCAACAAGGGTAATGAGATCTTCATCACATATATCTGACAAATCATCTATCCATACACCATTTCCATCAGCCTGACTATTCCAGCCAATGAATTCACAGTTCGTTTTTGTAAATCCACATTTTGTAAGATTTCCTCCTACTGAGTAATGTAAATCACTCTGTACAGCCATTGTACCTGATGTAGCACCATTTCCATTATAGGTAACAGAAAATGCCAATGAAGGAATTGCATTTTCCGATAACTCTGCCTGACCACATAAAGAACATGCGCGTCCGGCAGTATGGCCTTCTGTACGATACGTTGGTTCAGCCGCCGCACCATCTACAAAATTATGACTTAATTTGCTAAGCGTCTCCACATATGGTGTGACAGAATAAGTAACATTATCATATGTTAAACTTGCAGAGTATGTGATGCTGCCTTCTTTATTACAGGTAGCTGCAATTTTCTTGGATGAAGAAGAAACCTGTTTCGTAATCACACTATTATTACCACATACCGAACAGCCTAATGTAATATCACAAGTACTATGATCGGTACTCCATTTTGTATTAGTAACCGACAGTTTATGAGGAAGCATTGGAATTTCCTCTGTATAAGGAGTTGCACTATAAGTTGCTCCATTATAAACCAAGCTTGCTGTATATACGATACTTCCCTTCTTATCACAGGTAGCAGCTGTAGTAACCTTTGTTGCCGCCACCGTTCCGTTATCAATCTGCTGCTGACATTCACTACATTCTATTGTATAAGAGCAACTCTCATGATTACTACTCCAAACAAGAGGCGATACTGTAGGTGTGTGAGGCAGCGTTGCTAAAATCTTGTTATAGGTATCCGTATATAGCTCTTCGTCACAATCTGCAAAAGCCGTATAGAGCATCTGTCCTTCTTCACTACAGGTAGGCGTCTTTGTTGTTTCTTTTTCAACAACTGCATCACCGGTTACCACCTTACCACATGCATTATTACATTTAGCCTCATAGGTACAGGTCTCATGGTCAGTACTCCAGTTAAAGCTTACATTATAATCATGAGGTGCTAAAGGAAGTATTTCTGTATCAGAATCATTATAAGTTTTCCCTTCATAAACTGCACTCGCTTTATATACCACCTTACCGGCTGTACTACAGGTAGATTCTGTCCGTTCAGGAGCCCCGACTACAGCATCTCCAGAGGCTAAGGATGTAACATCACATTGATTACAAACAATATTGTATTTGCATGATGTATGGTCTTCACTCCATTCAAATACTGCTTTGGGCGAATGACCTAATGCAGGAATGGTTACTGTCTGCACCGGTGCATCATAGGTTACACCGTCATAGGCTACACTTGCTGTATAAACCTTTTCCCCATCTGCTGTACAGGTTGCAGGATTCTCAGTAGGAATAATTTCTGCATTCCCTGATGTAAAGGAAGCATTACAATTTTTACATTTAATCTCATATGCACAGGTACTACAGTCAGTACTCCATTTAAAATCTGCTGTTTTTTCATGAGACTTTTTAGGAAGGGAAACTGTTTTAGTCTCACCATATGTTTTATCATTATATGTAACTGAAGCAGTATATAATACACTACCTAGGGAAGTACAAGTAGACTCTGTTAAGACAGACTCCTTAACTTCAGCATCACCTTCTTGTAAAACCTCTGAACAGACACCACATTTAATGGTGTAATTACAGGTGGTAACATCATTTCCCCAATCAAAATATACATTCGGTGTATGTGCAAGTATAGCTGTTTCCTCTGTTTTCGTATCTGTATAGGTCTTTCCATTATAGGTATAGTTTGCTGTATAAACAATCTTACCCGGTGTACTACAGGTTGCGTTTTCGCTACTTTCCGATATGGAAGCCGCACCACTTGATACCTCATCCCCACATGTCTCGCAGGTTAAGGTACAGGTACAGGTTTTATAATCTGAACCCCACTCAAATTGTTCCTTCAGTGTATGACCTAATGCCGCAATCGCTTTTGATTTGGTAGCACTATAGGTTTCTCCCGAATAAGTAACACTGGCATAATACTTGGTATAGCCTGCACTGGTACAGGTTGCTGGTTTTGTTTCTTTTTCTACCGTAGCATCTCCTGATGCAATGGTTCCAACACTACAAACGCCACAGGTAATTGTATACTTACAGGTTTCATAATCACTGCTCCATGTAAAGGTAACCTTTGGTGTATGCTGTCCTGCTTCAATTGTTTTTGTATAGGTATCTGTATAAGTCTTTCCGCTATAGGTAAAGGTAGCTGTGTATTTGATACTTCCTTCCACATCACAGTTATTGGTTGTTGATTCTTTTGTTACCGTTGCTGTTCCTGATGCCAATGGGTCTACATCACAGTTTTCACATGTAACCGTATAATCACAGGTTTCGTGGTCATCACTCCATAAGAAGTTTGCCTTTGGTGTATGACCGGTCGCTGCTATAGCTTTTGATTTGGAAGCACTATAGGTTTCTCCCATGTATGTAACACTGGCATAATACTTGGTATAGCCTGCGCTTGTACAGGTTGCTGCCTTTGTTTCTTTTTTTACCGTAGCATCTCCTGATGTAATGGTTCCAACACTACAAACACCACAGGTAATTGTATACTTACAGGTTTCATAATCACTGCTCCATGTAAAGGTAACCTTTGGTGTATGCTGTCCTGCTTCAATTGTTTTTGTATAAGTATCTGTATAAGTCTTTCCGCTATAGGTAAAGGTGGCTGTGTATTTAATACTTCCTGCCACATCACAGTTATTGGTTGTTGCTTCTTTTGTTACCGTAGCTGTTCCTGATGCCAATGGGTCCACATCACAGTTGGCACATGTAACAGTATAATCACAGGTTTCGTGATCATCACTCCACAAAAAGTTTGCCTTCGGGGTATGACCGGTCGCTGCAATCGCTTTTGATTTGGAAGCACTATAGGTTTGTCCCGAATAAGTAACACTAGCATAATACTTGGTATAGCCTGCACTTGTACAGGTTGCTGCCTTTGTTTCTTTTGTTACAGTGGCACTTCCTGTTTCAATTGTGTCACTACAGCTTTCACATGTAATTGTATAATTACATGTCTCATAATCTGTACTCCATGAAAAAGCTACCTTTGGTGTGTGTCCGGTGGCCGCAATTGGAACTGCATCAACACCGGTATAAGTTGTTCCATTATATGTATAGCTTGCTGTATATTTAATATTACCGTTTGTGGTACAAGTTGGTTCTGTACGAGTTGACTTTATTGTTGCTGCTCCTGTACTTACAACTTCAGAACACTTACTACATGTTAAGGTACAGGTACATGCTGTATGAGCTGTATTCCAATCAAACTGTTTTGTTAATGTTGTGTGGCTACAGCTTGTTGTTCCTCCGGTTACAGTAAGCTCTGCCATTGTTCCTGATATATATGCATACCGGGAGGTTGCTGCAGAAGTCGTATCTGCAATAATGGCACAATAGGTTCCTGCATCAATACTTTGTAAATTAGTCAAATTAAAATATGCGGTTCCTGTATTAGAGGAATCACTAACATAATATTCACTGGAGGTATCATATACGATTCCACTTCCATTATCATCCGGCAGCCTGCATAACCAGGTTCCTAAGTATGAGGTTTTGTAACGGTTAATTGTCATCAGTGTAGAACCGCCTGCTGCAACACTTGTTGGTTTTGCAGTTACGGTAATACTGGTATTCGTTGAAGAAGAATACGCAGTTGAATATGGCATAGATATGGTTGTACCTGCCAAACTATCAGGATCTGACAAACCGGATGGTACACCGGCAATTTTATTTTCAAAAGCACCGGATGATGCATTATAAGTCCAGGCACCTACGGTATCCACATCAAATTCGTCCCCTAAATCTGATACAACACAGGCTTTTTTCGGCAAAACAGCCGCTATTTTCGTTAACATATCTGTAGTTGCCATATCTTTGGTAACGTATATTTTTTGTGCAAATCCGGTAACCTTTGACACATTTCCGGAAGTTCTAATATCAATGGTTGCCGTGTCTTGTAAAACATACGCATTTCTTGCACTAACATCCGTTGTGTCATTATATGTAAGAAACTGATATTCTCCCGAATCATTCACAGATGCATTGGTAAAGTTATAGTAATATGTAACATTATCAGTAGTGGTACCCTGTTTCCTTGAATCAATTTTTAGTGTTGCAGAAACGTTTCCGGAAGAATCATATGACAAATGATATCCTAAAACCGTATTATAGCTTCCTGAAATCTTTGTAGATAATTGATAAGACTCTCCGGGTTTTACCTGAGTAGGACTAAATGCCACAGTATAGTTATTACAAGAACCGGAATACGTACATGGAATAGAAATATCCATTACACCTTCACCGGTTATATTGGACAATCCGTCGGTATTCACCTGATTCGTAAAACAATTATTCTCTGCATCAACACTCCAGCTTCCAACTGTGGAAACCTTAACGGGATCAGAGCCATCACTTGGGACAATATAAGCCTCATTAGGTATGGTTGCCGCAATTTTTGAAAGTGGTGTAATTTCATAACTTACCCCTGATGGAACATATATTTTTTTATATGGACCATATACAGAAGAAATTGTCGCTGCTTTTGACTGCAGGTCTGATGCAACATTCTCATTATTCATTACAGCTTCTTCCGGTATGGTTTCTCCGGACGTGCTATCCTGCAAAACCGCTTCTACATGTTCCGTACAATTATCATCTGTACAATTCTCCTCTGTACAAATATCATCTGAAATATCAATCATATTTTGAATATCAGATAGTTGAATTTCGCTTGCGTGAATATTCATGGCAAATATCTCATTACAGCATAATACTGCCACTAAGAGAAGCGCAAGCCACTGTTTTCCCCTCTTTTTCATCATTACCCTCCTTAATTTAATGGAATTTTTCTCTTCCTCAATTTACATACTATTATAATCACTTTTTCGAATAAAGTCCAACAAAAAAGTGCTATGTTAAGCAAGTTAACATAACACTTTTTTCTTTATTTTCCACTATAATTATGTGCTTTTCCGTAATTAATATAATGTAAATAATACTTTGGTAAATCAGAGCCATATTTTTGCACTAATCTCGGGTACCGTTTTCTGTAGATATTCACATTAAATTCCGTACTACCCTGGAAGCCCTTCGCCATTCCTATCTTTACAAAATGTGCTAAATACTTTGCATCATCAAAACCATATAATTCTTTTAACTTTGGATACTTATATGCATAAAATCCGACTCTAAACACATCCTTGTAATCTTTTCCATTATATACAGTTGGTCCTCCCTGCATAATGGTAACACCTGTAGCAACACGTCCTTCTGCTTTTCCAAATTTGATATAATGTAAATAATATTTTGGCAAATCATTTTTGTATAATTTTCGTAATCCATAATATTTATTAGCATAAGATTTTACATTAAAGGATGCGATTGCCTGACGTCCTTCTTTCATTCCATACAAAACAAAGTGTCGAAGAACTGCCTTTTTATCTGAACCAAACTTCTCCTTTAATGCAGGATACTTATTACAATAATAGGTATAATCATAAACAGCACTGTAATCTACTCCATTATACATATTAGGATTGTAATTAGCCATTTCCTGATCATACATTGGACGTACCGTATTAACAAACCATGTACCGGATGTGGTTAAATCTTCATTCTTCCATCCATAAAGCTTTGTACAGCTTGTTTTTAACATAGCCGAAGTTTCATTATTGTTAGACAAATTCCAGCAGGCAAAACTGATATGATACTGTTTGAATAGATTCATCCAGGTGTTTGCATTGGAAACATCAACGTTACCATTACCACTTGCATCACTAATTCCAAACTCTGTACAAAAGATTGGTAATCCCTTATTGTGAGCATAAGTAACATTAGATTGAATATCACTATAATGGGTAGCAGCATAAAAATGAATGGAATATAATACATTTTTTGCCAAACTTGTACCGGAACCACCAATATCCTGTGATGTAATCGGATTATCTGCAGCACTATAACCTCCCCAGGTCGGTAACTGAGACCACTGTGGTGTACCTACAACAATGAGTGCATTTTTGTCATAACTACGAATGGTTTTAATAACAGGAACTGCATAAGCCTTAACAGTTGTCCAATCCACACCGTTTGGCTCATTACAAATTTCATAAATAACATTATTGTTATTTTTATACTTATTGGCATAATTACTGAAGAAGGAAATCGCCTGATTCTGGTAAGTTTGAGGATTACCATCACTTAATATATGCCAGTCAATAATAATATACATACCTAACTGTGTTGCATAGGAAACTGCACTTTGAATGGTTGCATCCATCGCAGCCGAATTCCCCTGGCAATATCCGCCTTCATTGGTATAAACAGGAATACGAATCATATTCACACCCCATTCATCTCTTAAAATACGAAAAGCACTATAGTTTACATAATCTTTAAATGCTGTTGTACTTCCGTTGGTATGCTGAATTCCATGTAAACTAACACCACGAAGCTGGGTTACCTTTCCATTTGCATCTACAATATTGGTACCTGAAACAGATAATCTGCCGTGCATTTTTACCGGTGTAATAGCACAAACATAATTATTATAATTTCCTGTTAAGGTGAATTTAGCAGAAGAATCCTCTTCCATCTCTGTAGCATATACTGCATGATAATTTCCTAACAGGCAAAAACAAAAAACAAATGCAATAAATGATTGAATAAAAATTTTTCTCATAGCCCCTCCTACATACTTTTACATTTTCCCGATAGTATTCTTTGTTACCGGTTATACCCTCTTAGTTACCAATTCGGCCTTCTTCCTTACCGAAATTAATGTAATGGAAATAATATTGCATCAAATCATCTCCAAACAAGTCATCAAGATCCTGATATCTTTTTCGATATACTTTCACATGAAACTCTTCACTTGCCCGACGTCCTTCCTTCATTCCACATTTTACAAAATGAGTCAAATATTTGTCATCATCATAGCCGTATAGCTCTTTTAACTTTGGATATAAATTAGCATAATAGCCTACGTTAAATACCGCCTGATAATCAAACTTCTCATATACGGTAGGCCCATCCTTAAGGATAGTTTCGCCAACAGCCTGTCTTCCTTCATTCTTTCCATATTTCATGTAATGGAAATAATATTGCGGCAAATTATTCTTATACAGCTTTCTTAGATCATAATAGGTACATGCATAGGAATCCACACAAAAGGATTCGATTGCCTGATGACCTTCTTTCATTCCCGTCTCAACAAAATACATCAGTGCACCAATGTCATCACCTGTATATTGTTTTGCCACTTCTTCATTATTCGCTATGTAATACTGATAATCAAACACAGCACTATAATCTGTTCCATTTAATTTTGTAACACTTCCAACCAATCCGGTTTTTGTTTTTGCATCCCGTCCTTCATTTTTACCATATTTGATATAATGGATGTAATAGGATTTCCAGTCTTTGCCGAAAAGATTTCGTAAGCCTACATATCGATTCTTATAATATACAACATTAAACTCAGAACTTGCAAACCGTCCTTCTTTCATTCCACATTTCACAAAATGAGTCAAATATTTATCATCATCATAACCAAACAACGCTTTTAATTTTGGATATTTGTTTGCATAATATCCAACGCTGAATACAGATTTATAATCTACACCGTTATATACTGTAGGACCACCTTGCATAACCGTAACACCGGTTGCAATCCATCCTGCATTCTTTCCTACTTCCATGTAATGTTTATAATATTTTTCCAAATCATTTTTATACTGTTTTCTTAAATCATAAAACTTACATGCATAAGAGTTTACATCAAAACCGGCACTTGCCCGATGTCCCAATTTCATACCTGTTTGGACAAAATATGTTAAAGCACCTATATCATCATTTGCATATTGTTTTGCCACTTCTTCATTATTCGCAATATAATATTTAAAATTAAATACAGCACTATAATCTACTCCGTTTAAACGGGTAACCCCTCCGGTTAATGAACATGGTGTTTTTCCATCTCGACCTTCGTTTTTACCATACTTGATATAGTGAATATAATATGATTTTAAATTATTACCAAATAAATTTCTTAAACCAACATATCTGTTTTTGTAATATTCAATATTAAATTCGGCACTGGCAACATGACCTCTCTTCATTCCATATTTCACAAAATATGCGAGTATCACCTCAGGAGAATTACCATATCGTTCTGCCAGTTCAGGATATTGTTTCACGTAATATGAATAATTAAATACTGCGCTATAATCTACACCATTGTATATGGCAGGCATATTGGTTGTATAGTCATCCCCGTCCAAATAAATATTAATATCAACTTTATCCCCAAAGCATTGTGTCCAATAATAACAATATTTGGAACCCGGAAGATAATAACAGGCAATTCCAACACTTTTATATTTCGAATTTAAGATTGTATCTCTATGTGCACTGTCCTCCATCCATGCGTATACAACAGAAGAAGCACTTGCATAACCTTGTGCAAGATTTTCTCCCATGGAAACCTGACTGGAAGGAAAAGCTGTAAAGCATCCCGAGCCATCCGGTCTGATGTGGGAAAAATCTGTTACGATTTCTTTTGCACGAAGCTGTGCAGTTTTATACAATTTTAAATCCATGGCAATTTTATGTAAACCTTGTTCCGTTCTATGCTTATTAATAAGCTCCAATACTTCAAAGGACTTTTTTACATCAAAAGTACCTTCTGCCGTATCCTTCTCCCCATCCAATACATAACTTGTCAAGTCCGGATTTTCAGAATCTAACTGTACTTCAAAGCCTGTCAAATCCGTTTCTTCCTCGAATGTTTCTTGTTCCGGCAAAACAATGGTTTCTTCCGAAGTATCCTCTGTAGCTTCTGTCGTATTATCACACGCAGCAGAATCTATAGCACTCTCCTCTTCATCCTGCGGCACACTATTTTCCTCTATATTAATTTCTGTTGCATGAACATAACTCATACCAGACTGTGTCATAGGAATATTAATCAGCATACTCCCGCATATTACATATGCAACACATTTTTTTATAAAACAACTCTTTCTCATTCGTACTTCCTCCTACGTATCCTAACATGATTCTATCTACTGACAAACAAAAAGTAAAGTATTATTTTCAGGATATAAAAAAAGAACGAGGATTTTTCCTCGTTCAAATCAAATTAATAGCGATATAAAATAAAAATATAATCTTTTTTCAAGCTGTATCCATAATTTTGAGCAGCTGCCCATCCCCGTCCATAAGGATTTTCATGAATACCTAACCATTCAACGAAGGGAGCCGTTCCTCTGGTCACATAAGAAAATCTGGTATCTACACATGCATTATTCAATGGTAATGCATTGGCATATGCTTTCAAATGCTGAACCTGTGCCCGAATTCCATAACGAACACTTGGAAAACTTTCTCCTGCAACACCACCACCGGTAGCACCAAGTCCTGCAAAATTATACTGGGTAATGGAAACATCTCCACCAAATTTCAAGAAACCTGTTTCTTTCATTGCCTGACAAAATACAACTGCCGGATCAATACCTTCAGCCACGCTTTCATCATACACAATCTGACAGAACTTGTTAATGGAAGGGGCATCTGACGTTTGATAAAAATCAGGATAATCTGCTCTGGATTTGTAATATGCAATCATCTGGTCAACAGATGTGGTTACCTTACCGGCAATTGGCATAAGGGAAGAGAATACTGTAACATAATATTCTAACAAACCATAATCATCCATACCGAATTTTTCCGCAATTGCAGGATAATCTTCCCTAAACTGCCAGAAATCATACTCAGAGCTGTAATCTACTCCATTATAGACAGTCCATGGCTTTTGCAAAGTCGTTACACCGGTTGTTTTTCGTGGTTCATTTTTTCCATAATTCATATAATGGGTAAAATAATTGACCAGATTACCACGATACAATTTCCGCAAATCCGGATTCGCATAGCGATAGGATGTAACATCAAAGCTTTCCTTTGCCTGACGTCCTTCCTTCATTCCATATTTTACAAAATGCTCTAATGCTTTCCATTCGTCATCACCAAAGGTGTTTCTCAAGGCTTTATATTTGTTCAGATAAAAGTCAAAATCATATACATCCTTATAATCAACGCCCTGATATACTGTTACACAACCACGACGTTCACAATAGGTTGCACCATCCCTGCCTTCACTTTGGCCATATTTAATGTAATGCAGATAATATTTTTTTAAATCTGTTCCAAACACATTCCGAAGAGAAGGATAACGGTTCATATAATAAGTTACATTAAATTCTTCGCTTGCCTGACGGCCATCTCTCATTCCATACTTCACAAAATGTGCCAAATAAGAATCATCATCAAAACCATATAGCTTGTATAATTGTTTGTACTTTGTAGAATAATATCCTACATTATATACTGCAGCATAGTCCACACCATTATATACTGTAATACCACCTTGCATGGTTGTTACTCCGGTAGCAGTTCTTCCCTGCTTCTTTCCCCTGTTAATATAATGATTGTAATATGCAGGCAAATTATTTTTATATGCTTTTCTCAAATCATAATATTTGCATGCATAGGATTTCACATTAAAGGAGGTCTTTGCCTGACGTCCCTCCTTCATACCATATTTCACAAAATGTTCAATGGCAGCAATATCATCATCCGAAACCTTTTGTTTTACATCAGCATTGTACTTTAAATAATCATCAAAATCATATACATCACTATAATTCTTGCCATTATATTTTGTTACTTTTCCTTTTCTGGTACAAGGAGTTTTTCCATCCAGTCCGTCTTTTTTTCCTGCTTTTATATAATGGATATAGTAATTTTTAAGATTGGAGCCATATACATTACGCAGTCCCACATATCGGTTCTTATAATATGTAACATTAAACTCCTCACTGGCCTGACGACCTTCCTTCATTCCGTATTTTAGAAAATGATTAAAGTATGAAGCATCATCATAACCATACAATTTGTTTAATGATGTGTATTTTTTAGCATAATATCCCACATTATAAACTGCACTATAATCAACACCATTATATGTGGTAATTCCACCCTGCATCGTTGTAACACCGGTAGCAGTTCTTCCCTGTTTCTTACCTTGGTCAATATAATGTTTATAATACAGTTTCAAATCATTTTTAAATTGTTTTCTTAAATCATAGTATTTACATGCATAGGAATCCACATTGAAGGTTTCTATTGCCTGATCCCCATCATTCATTCCGTATTCAACGAAATAGGAAAGGGTTGCAATATCATCATCTCCACATAAATCTCTTATGGAGTCATATTTATTTTGGTAATAGTCAAAATCATATACATCGCTATAATCTATTCCCTCATACTGGGTTACCGCACCTTTTCGATCACAATATGTTTTTCCGTCACGACCTTCTTTTTTGCCATATCTCATATAATGAATATAATACTTCCTATAATCTTTTCCAAAAGCATTACGAAGTCCCACATAACGATTCATATAATAGGTAACATTAAAATCCTCGCAAGCCTGACGTTTTTCTTTTATTCCATATTCAACAAAGTGTTTCAGTGCACCGAATTTATCATTTTCATATAATTTTTTAAGCTGAGGATATCGGTTCATATAATAGTCATAATCATATACATCCTTATAATCAA
This sequence comes from Lachnospiraceae bacterium, assembly GCA_051880435.1. Taxonomy (GTDB): domain Bacteria; phylum Bacillota; class Clostridia; order Lachnospirales; family Lachnospiraceae; genus CAG-590. The sequence continues at coordinate 25,339 of JBJENY010000032.1, forward strand.
TGCCCTGATAAGTTGTTTCTGTTGCAGCTTCAAAACCAAAATAGGATGCAATGGCATTAGCATCTGCCACACCTAATGCATATAAAGAAGAATCATTGGTTAAATAATTCACTGCATCCGAATAATTGGAAATAAATGCATGTTCTACAATAATACCGGTAAAACCACGAAGCTTTGAGTTTCTAATTATGGAATAATAATCACTGACTGAACCATCAGGATAATAATCTGTTGTAGATGCTCCTGCTGCCGGACTATAATCTCTTGTTCTTATGCCTCTGTTTGCAAGACCCAATGCAGCTAAAGCATTAACAATGGCTTGGGATACACCTGCACCAATTGTATTGGTTGCCGGATTATAGTTCGGATTTGGATAGTAAACTTCCGAACCTGTTGCACCTGAGCTGGCAGAATTATTATGTAAACTAACAAACAAATCAGCCCCTACACTTGCCGCATAATCTACACGCTCCTCTAATCCAACATATACATCAGATTCTCTAGTCATATATACTCTTAAACCTTTGTAATTTTCAAGCTGCGCTTTACAATACTGGGCAATTTTTAAATTAGCATTTTTTTCATATACACCATTTCCACAGGCACCATAATCGCTTCCACCATGTCCCGGGTCCAAAACAACAACAATCACACCATCAGATGTTCTTTTTCTTTGCTGATTACCAGCCATTTTAGAAATGGTTTCTCCAATATCCGATGAACTAATTTCATTTCCTTCAGCATCAGTTACAACAACACCTTCCATATCTAAGGTATTATCTTCACTTGTCAAATAAACATCCGGGTCAGAGTCAACAACCACTTCAACACCAAATTTTGCATCAATACCAATTTCAGAAAGATTAATTACATAATGATTTTCTAAATCTTCTACAGATAAACCGGTAATTACATATTCTCCACTTTCTTTGATTGTACTTCCATCTAACTGAAAGGTTAACAAGGTCCCTTCTTTTTTTGTCAAGCTCTGGGTATATTCCTTTCCCGACTGACTATGAATATATGTAATACTTGCATCCGCAATCTCAGTCTCTTCATTTCCAACATCAATTAAAATATTTTGTGTCATAGAAGATGTAATGTAATCCTCTGCAACAACCAACCAGTTAATTAATGGAGCGTCTTTTTGTGCTGCATTATCCTGATTGGAATCATCAGTTATCGTGGTTGTTTCCACATCAAACCCCTGCACTTCCGGGGAATCAGGATTACCTTGTGTATCCATATCATCTTCTGAAGTCTCTACTTGCTGGGAATTCTCTTGCGTCGATTCTTCCTGCGTCGATTCTTCCTGCGTCGACTCTTCCTGTGTTGATTCTTCCTGCGTTGATTCCTCCAAGAATTCTTCAACTATTCCTTCATCATAATTTTCTTTATCAATTGTTGCTGCAAATGTTGTAATGCCATTCATGTTTAACAACATACTGGCACATAAAACACCTGCGACAAATCGTTTCATTCGTCTCATGTTTTTTCTCCTCATCTAAAAGTTTTTCAATCCGCAAGTAAGTTTAACATCATTTTAAGAATTCTGCAATATTATGTTAATCAATCCACATCAAAATACATATATTACTATCTAATTTCCAAAATAATACCTTTATTTTTAAATGCACCATCCAAAACATACTCGCCTATGTTATCTGTTATTTTTCCATTCCAGCTTTGATGCAAATGTCCCGCTAACACAAAACAAACCGGACTGTCCTTATCCAAAACAAGATTTAAAAATTCTTTTGTTTCGTCAGTAAGGTCGTATCCACAATTTTCTCCCATTAGTCTGGATTGAAATACCGTGCCAAAATCTCCGGCATCATAGGTACAATAAGTAAGCAGTCCTTCATAACCATCAATGTTAGCTAATCCATTTGCATACTCTGTATAGATTGGAACATGTAACATTAAAATAATTGGTGTTCCCTGATTACAGACAGTTTTAAACTGTTGTAATGCTTCATTTGAAATATTAGCAGTTCCGTCCTTTTGGTAGTTTTTTATTGATACAATTGTGACGCCTTCCAATTCCAATTTTTGAAATTCACAATTATCTGTTGAAGAAAATAAGTCTAAAAATTGTTTATTATCATCATAAAACTGATTTTCCCATGGAACATAAGAATCATGATTTCCATAAGTAAATAAGTATGGACCTTCTAGCTGTGAAAGCTTTTCTTTTAAAACAGACAAATTGGTTTCAGAAGCAAAATCAATGATATCGCCACCTAACAAAACACCATTCACACCACTTTTATTTGCAAACTGTATGAAATGGTCAAAATTGTCAGCAGAGGAAACCCCATTTGCATCAACAAATACACGGTTTTGTGATGAACCAAACCAGCCTAAATCCTCACGATTATCAAAATTGGCCTGATTATCACTAAAACACAAAAAATCATATTCTTTTTCAACGGTTGGAATGTCGATAACAATACGTTCCAATTGCAAATTATACGCATCACATAATTGATTGGCATCCATACCTCCATATTGGGCATTCACATGAAATACCCCATAATAACCATTAGAATATATCATTTCATATACAATATTCGTGGGGATTTCCGATAATTTCATTAATACAACACAATCAGAAGACAGCTTACTTAATTCCTCCTGTGTTGTAATCCCAACAACCTTTACGGAAGGATTCATGAACTGATAGGAAAAAGCTTCATATCCATCTGCAGCATATACATATAACGAATCTTGATTATTATCATTAATATACTTACAAATATCGCTAAAATATTCGTTATAAATCGGATTATTAACAATAGATTTACCCTCTGCGTACATAGCAGAAACCTGATTCGTTGTATTATAACCAATGTAAAGAAACATAGCGGATATCATGAAATAACCTGCAAAATGAAAGATTTTAGATTTACGAAGTAAACAAAATGTAACAGCAACACCCAAACCTCCTAACAAAATACTTGCTAATAGGATGGATACCTTCATATCACTTCTGTTAAAAGGAAACAGGATAGCAACAACACTAAACCAGTTGCATTTATAGGGATCACTATTTAAGGAAATCAAATACACAATGATGCTGATTGCAGCCAAGCTTAAAAACATACACAGAAAGGTCAAAAATGATTTTTTCATATATTCCTTTCTGATTTCCAGTAAACAAACAAAGCCAAACAACATCAGCACCCCAATTGTACATTCCATATACCTTCCGTATATTAGAATGTCAATTCTGCCATTTGGATCTGATTCCATTTTTGCAATGGCAACTGCGGAAACCCCAACAGAAAAAAGCCAGCTTAACAAAGCATATAAGCAAATGACTAAATAAGAGACCTCAGTTTCCTCTTTTTTTCTATATTGCATTATTTTGTAGCATAAATACCAAACACCAATTCCTGCAATAAAAAATGTTCCGATACAGGTATACCAGTACTCTCCTAAAACATTCTCAAAAATAGATACAATTCTGTAAAAAGAGCGATGATGAATATATTTGTCCAACATAGACGAATAGGTATTTTTTGTATATATGTTTTCAGCAGCCTCTGTAATTTTTAACCACTTATCAATACATACTTTTAATACGATAGAAAACAAAAAAGGAACAATAACAAATAAATTCTTTTTTAGATTTTTTTTAAGAAATAAAAATACAATCATTGTCACCATAAATGCAACAATAATTCCAATATTTCTATTATGGATAATATATAGAAAACCTGTTCCAAATCCTAACAGGACACCAAACATATTTTTTTCTGTTTTCATGTAAGCAACAAGACATGCAAAAGAAAAAAAGTAAGTAAAATAAATAAAACATTCTGATAAGCTTACACCCGCTGCAACCATAAAAGAAGAGTATACAGAAACAGCAAAACAACAAAGAACTGCCTCCACATGGGTAAGCTTTTCTCCGATTCTTCTTACAATATAATATGCTAACGGAACAACCCCTGCACACAACAGGGAATTGATGATAACACTTATTTTTAACATTCTTGTAGGGATATCCGTTAACAGCATTGGAATTGTTAATAATAAACTATATCCCCAGGAGTAATAGTAATTCATATTACGAGATACACCGGACCAGTCTTTTCCTAAAAAGGAGGCTGCATGAAGCCAATATCCATCTGTATCTGTTGAAAACCATCCACTAAACTTATAAATCACTGCTACATGCAACAAAAAACTTAATATAGCAAATAAAAATACATGAAGCTTTTCATTCCTCGTAATAATATGATTACTCATCTTTTTCACCTTTATAAATCCAACAATCAATATACTTTAATACATCACATAAAATCAATATTATTATCATTCCATAAGAAATTTTTCTACATACCCATGCCATACCATTACCAACACTGGAAAAATCATTCAGAACAATTTTATCAATCAAAATAAAAGTATTCTTTTGTGAAGTTAAATCCAGTCTGACACCATTATTAATCGGCAACATATTATTTAATGCATATACATTTTTTCCTTTACGTATGGAAGCATCCATACTATCACAAACAGGCCACCCATAAATCATTATTTTTTCATTCTGGTTGGTTAATAATTTCGTTACTACATTCACATTATATAGTTCCGAAATACCATACTTTTCCCATTCAATTAAAATCCATGGGTCAAGTTCATCAGAACGAATTGTTCCATCTTCCATGATAGAAAATCCCTTTAACAAGGTTTCATCGTTCCGAATATCATCCATTGTCAAAGTAAAGTTTGGCACTTTTTTTATGATAAAATCATTTACAAAGTCATCCACAAAGAATGAACTTAGATATAGAATTGCTGTCAAAATCAAAACAAAACCATATTGTTTTTTTCTACTAAGGGTATAGGAAACACACCATTTTTTTACATCATAAGTTAATAAGAAACCGAATACATTACATATAACACAAAATAAAACACCATAAACACCTGAAAATAACAGGGCATAAACACTTACAAACAACAAAAGCAGATTACCGGCTATATTTCCCTGTCTTCCTCTTTTGTAAAGTAAAAAAACAAACAAAACAAAAATCAATACTAACATAACACATGCCGTTATTTTTTTTGTGATATCAAATGCCAGCAACCCGGAAATACAATTCGTACCATAATAGGATGTCTTAGGTATATACCTTACATTAGCAAAAACATGTAAGAACTCTTTCAGACAAAATAACACTCCAAAAAGAAATGTAATACAACAAGATGCAAAAAACAACTTGTGGTAAACAAACTTTGCAACATTACCGGTCAATTTTTTTCTCACAAAAGCAAGCCCCGGATAACACAACAAAAGACATAAAGCAATCAATATTAAATCATAATCATGGGGAATTACACTGATTGCCAGGGAATTGTCATCATATCCTTTGTAGTCCACATATTCATAAATCAACATTAATACACTAACACAGGTTAATAGGGAAAAGAAAATCCTTTTTGATGATTCTTGATACAAAACAAAAAACATAACTGTAATAATCATGAAACACCAGTAAATATCAGCATTAATAATAGCCATACAAAAAAGCAGACCAAAAACAAAAAAATTTATTTTTTTAAAAATATAAGGAATGTTTGATTTTGCTACATAAGTCAATAGTATGATGGCACAAAGGGACATTACACATCTTGTTCCATCCATCAAACTATAAAAAGGTAATTTAATTGTTATCATATTACAGCTTAATATGATTAACGTATAAAAATAAATTACCGAACATATTATCGTAGGAATCATCTGTATGCTATTTATTTTTTTATAATCTTTAGATAATAGTTTCATATTTTTTCCCTTTTTCCTGTAATACTATTTAAACTCTATACTTTTTATTTTTAAACTTGTTTTAGAAAGATTGTTTTTATTCTCAATCTCCACTTCCTCCGGTAAAGAAAATGATTTTTTAACTTTGAGACTTATTTTCACCATATCATTTTCTAAATAAGACTTAGGAATATCAATATAATAATTTTGGAAATCAGTTCCAACTTCTATAGTTGTTTGTAATTCATTATTCAAATAGATTTCTACATCTTGGGCTTTCACCGATTTCATACAAATTCCTACTTTTCTATCTGATTCACCCACAACCGGTAGTTTGATATCTACCGACTTTCCGGTCATATAGGCTCCCTCATTATCAGGAGGATAGAATCCTTTACCGTAAAAGGAATTCATACCATCATAGGAAAAATCAACGATATCTCCCTCATACAAATCATTTCTCTTTGATAAATACAAATCACCCGAACTATCAGGATTAGAATCCGCATTATTAAATACAACCAGTGTCTTTCCATCAAAAACTAAATTTTTGTTAATCACTTCTCCCGAACCAACAGTCAAATCCAACTGATGATTGTAATTACCATATCTGACAATGGTATAGGTCGTTGTAGATGCTTTTTCTAAAGAAGTACCATCTATTTCCATTTCATATATTCCTGTTGGTAATGTAAAAGAAACATCCGGTAACACATATCCTAAGTCTGCAAAATAACGAAAATAATCAATATCAACCTTTTCTTCTTTATTAAATAATGCAATGCTGTTTTCTAATTCTGTTTGCATTGCAGCCTCTGATCTGTAAACAAGTAATGTATAATTAGTGGAAATGTAAATAATATCATACTTTTTAACGACATCAAAAATCAAATGATACTTATCTTCATTTTTTAATAATACAAAATCATTTTTTTCAGATTGATTCAGATTCTCATCCAAATTCGTTTCATCCCACACATCAAGGGATTCACAATCCAAATACTCTTGCAAATAATCTGTTTTTGTGTCAATAGGAATTGTAGTTTGCAAGGATACCAGATGCAGATTTCTTTTGTTACCAAAATAATTCATATATTCCTTAATCGTATCAAGTTCTTCCTCATAACCTTTTCCTTCTACCTCATATTTTTCTTTATACTGATACTGGAATTTCAGGTTCTTCATTAATGTCTTTCCCTCACAATAAAGGGTTGCTGTTAACACCGAATTATTCATGGTTTCAATATGATAAATTGCGGATGCTTTGTTATCTTCTGAAATCGCAACATCAACAGTTTCAAGCTTTTTACCATCCAAAAAAAACTCAACATACGCCCCACCTGCAGTATGACTCTTTTTTTCATATGACACTGTAATTTCACACATACCATTAGACAGATTGCTAATCATACCTGTGGCAACCTTTCCGGAGTTGCTCCGGTAAGAATATGTTTTCAATCGTTTCACAGTAGAATCGTATGAAATATTTTTACTTCCAAAGGATTTTGGTTCATCTATATATTCCTGGGCATTCACGGAATTTGAAAAAACACATATTCCAAAAAACATACCTAAAACCAGATAAAGCCATATTTTATTTTTCCCAATCATTATTTTCTTCATTCTACAAATACCTCTATTTTTATGAGCTGATACCAAAACATGTCAAATTATTTCTTTGACTTTGATTGTGCTAACATTTTCACAATTTTTATTATTTTATTTTTATTGAATATACATCCTACTACAATTACGAAAAGTACAACATATCTAATGATCGGATATTGATAACCAAACATTAAAACTGCCATTCCTGCAAAGAAAACAGCAATAATAACTAAAAATGCTTTTACCTGAATCAAATTCTTATGATAGTTATTTTTATTACATACAATTTTCATAAAGCAATAATGACATATGCAGAACACTAAATAGCTTGCTAACGTCGTATATCCGGCTACCATATATCCGTATATTGGAATAAACAAATAATTCAATACAACATTTAAAACAGCTGCACCAATGGATGCAATTGCAGTTAATTTACTTTCTTCAAAATAAAATTCTATATTAACAAAATGCTGATATACAAACATAATAACTACACTTGCAGCTAATGGCGGAATTACCCAGATTGCCTCATGGTATTTTGCCGGAGCTATCAATCGAATTAATTCCGGAGCCAAGGCAATCATTAACAAATTAATCACGGCAATCATTGCTGTTGTAAGGGTTATGACACGGGGAACCTCTTCTACCGTATCCTTTTTCATTTGTTTATATAACCACGGTTGCAAAGTTTGTGTAATGGACGTACTAAATAACTGCATACAGGTTGAAAGAATATAAGCAACACCATAAATACCGGCCTGTTTACTTCCTACCAAATCACCAATAATAATCTTGTCTGCACCATGTAATACAACCATAGACAAATAATATGGCAACAATGGAACGTTAAATCGAATTGCTCTTTGCCAAAATTCTTTTTTATAAAATGTAAAATTCTTATGGCAATTACACCATACTAACACAACTGCAATTACACCCTGGACAATTAATCTTGCTAAAATAACCGCAAAATCCTTCTCCTGCATCATTAACGCTGCAATGGTACCGAATCCAATTACAAATGCACTGGAAATAACCGTTACCAGCAAAAAGCTTTTATATCGATACTCTACTCGTTCTCTTACAGACCAAAATTGTATTGTTGGCATTACATAAAGCAAACCAAACATCAATAAAGTAAATTTCGTTGACAATCCGGTAATTGCATTAATGGGATGACTGAAAATCAAATAAATACCCAACGCAACAGTTGTTATAACAAAACTAAGCATCTGCATAGAAGAAGTGTAGGAATCTCTTTCATCTTCATATTTATTAAGTCCTACAACATATCCACCCCATCCAATACGAAAGGTTGCAAGAATTTCAAAAATTTCTAGCCAGGATAAAAAAATACTATAGTTTCCATATTCTTCAACCGTCATAATTCGTGTATATATTGGTACTGCCAAAAACATAATACCTTTTTGAAGAATATTACAAACCGTAAACCAAAGGGTAGCTTTTATTGTAATTGATAAGTTCTTATAGGTTGCAAATAGTTTTTTTAACATTTTAATCTTTCACCCTCGTATAAACAGCCCAACGATTGTCTTCATATGTTTTTTCATAATCGGTATCTTCGATATCTAAAACAGCATTCTTTCTGACAAGCAGCAAATCCTGATTATCTATTTCATCACCATATATTACTTTATCCGCCATATTATACTGGGCGATTTCCGAGTGTGCATTGACAAATATGGTTTTACCTTCCGATGATTTACAGTAATCTAATGCATCACCAAATAAATCAGCATAATAATCTCCTCTTGGATTCGCAATTGTATTTACATTTTCAATACAAAATCCAATGGAAACTAAAAGAATAATAAAATAAACTCTTCTTACCGCCTTAATATTTTTACAGGAATAAATCAATACCATAACAATTAGGGCAATTAATTCAAGAAACACAATACTGCTTATATTCACATAACCATATCTATGGTCATCTGTAAAGCCTTTAAAAAATAATGAAATATAAATACTGTTATTCACACCATATCTTCCATTGTTAATATATGGACCCACATACTGATCATAAAAACCATACAAGCCCAAAGAACAAATCATTGACAACAATATCGTCCATCTTACTTTATTTTGTAAAAAGTATAACATTCCAACCGGAATTACCAGAATATAAACAATAATCAAATATCTGACATAAAATAAAAAGTCTACTCTGGCAGCATCAGAATTGTAAGAAAAATACAACATATTTCTGCTAATTGCAAAAATAGAGGTTAAAACAAACATGCCACAAAACATAAGAAGTACAAAGGAATCAATTAAAATGCTACGTTTATTTTTTTCTTTTATCACCTTGAAGAAATGATAAATAACCACCAACAGGGTCAGAATAAATAATCCATAAGTGCTTACATCAACAGACCAGACATAGCTTAAAAATGTTTTTATCACAACAACAAATGCACTACTGTCTGAAAACATCAATTTAATTTTTTCAACAAAAGAGCCTTCATCGGTATTAGCAGCGCCGGTAACAAAATACTGCATATACATTTTTTTAAATACAAATAAATGGGCACACATAGCAACTAACAGTGACCCAAAATATACAAGTGTATTTTTCAGACATTTTTTTCTCTCAATACATAGCTGTAATAACATAACAAGAGAGCATGCAATAATTACAACTAAGCCTCTTGAATTTTGTATATAACCACATATGGAAAAAACAGCAGAAATTGTATAGTAATACCAGTAATTTTCTCCGGCAGCAATTTTTACAATACAATAAAATACAATCATTCCGCACAACAAATAAAGCGCCTCTATCTGCGCTCCTTGTCCCACAGAAAAAAACTGAACAGTTGTAGATACCACCAGGGTAATAATCATACATATTTTTGAATCAATATTATTTCTTATTTCTCTTAAAATGAGATACATGAATACCGCTGAAATAATATGAAAAACAGAATTCACAAATAACACAGACTGTGTAAGCAAAAACGGACTATTGTAAATGAATGGAATTTTAAAAATGGGAATAAAGAATAATAGTGTCAGATATCCGTAATAATAATTCATATCTGTACAATGAAGCCAGTCTAAGCCTCCATTATCAGCAGCTACAATTAACGGAATATATTCATCTGTAGCAAATGATATATTTCTTATCTGCAGATTGCAAATCAAATGTAAAACAAAAAGAATCCCAATAATCCATAGGATATTATAATCAAATTTTCCTTTATTCTTTACTATATTATTCTTGTTAACTTGTTTCATATTATTCACCTAATCATATTTCATTTCATTTAAAGCGATAAATCATCTGTAACATCAGAAAATACAAATTATTATTCTCCAAGCATGTCAATAAATGCAGATAAATATTTCTTTGTTTCCTCTCTCCAATAATCTCTATTTTCTTTATCATATACAATAGGATGATTAAAATTATTAACGATTAATGGCAATAAATTGTCACTGCTAAAATCGTTTTCACTAAGGAAATAGGATTCGATACCTGCCATTTTGGCAAAGCAATCTAATTTTTCGTCCCAACAAAAGCCTACAACAGGAATATCCAAGGCATACGCACAGATTCCCGCATGTAACCGGGCTCCAAACACAACCTTATAAGACGCAACAATCAAAAGCAAATCCTCTACTGACTTTGCATGTTTGATTACATGGTTTTCATCCCCATATAATTTTAAAACCTTCTGACCAAAAGCATAATCCTCAGGCATACCATTGGTAAATAATTCCCACTTGATACCAGCCTCATCAAGTCCCTTCAACACACCTAAATATGCATCATACATTGCTTCTTCTGAAACATTCCTACCATATCGAACAAATGCTTTTGCATGAATTAAATTAATTCCAACTACTTCTCTTGATGCCTTATTTATGCCATAACATTCCGGAATCCAAAATGCAGGATCACCAACCCCTGCACAAATGATATCCTTTCTGATTTTATAATCATTTACTAACCGTTCCACCCCAAATTCACCATCTCTTGTGGTAATCATTTTCACATTAGGGCGATTGGCATGTTCCTGCAAATATCTGCATTTCCAGTCATTTCCATTATATTTTTGAATATTCATGGCATCAAACATAACCGGAATCCCATATTCTTGTGCAATTTCAACCCCTAAAGAATAATATGCCCATACTTTTTGGGTGCCGTATTTAAATCCGCCACCACCAAAAATCAAGGCATCACAATCCTTTAACAGCTTACGATAAGTTTTCTTGCATCTGATTTTTACAGCCAGATTCAAAAACTTTGCTGCAAGAACACTTTGTTTTCTAAATTTAGATAATACTAAAAAAGGATAATAGAATAATTTTGTAACAAAGGACATGTCAGACTCTAAATCAGCTTCCACCACTTCACAGTCAGAAACACTGTTAATTAAATATTTCACACTATCAGCAATGAAATTATCTCCGTAATTATGAAGCCCAATATATCCCATTACTACAATTTTTTTCATCACAAATCCTCCAAGCGGTCATCAAAATAATTGTTCATTTTCTCTGGCATCCAGTAATGCCCTCATTGTGTAAAAGTCATCCGGAGTCGTAATCTTAATGTTCTCAGAAGGTCCATCAACCAGATACAAGGAATAACCAAACCGTTTCATCATGGTACAGGAATCAATATAATCATTTTTCCCTTCTTCGCGGGCACGATTATGCGCCGCCAAAATATCCTTAAGCCAAAAGCTTTGTGGTGCTTTTGCTACTCTTGACTGATTACGGTCCGGTACATAATCAATAGACTCATCTTCTTTTACAACCAAAATCGTCTCTTTCACTAATGCAGTTGTAATTGCTGAGCCATGCTTTTTCACAGAGGCAATATTATCGGAAATAACCTTTTCATTAATAAGAGGACGAACTCCATCATGAATTAAAACAATCGCTTCCTCCTGTCCGGCAACCTCTTTCGCAGCACACAAACCATTATAAATGGATTCCTGTCCTGTGGTACCTCCCGGAACAATTTTTTTCACCTTTTCAATGCGATATTTGTATACCAGTTCCTCTAAATAAGGAATCCAATCTTCTTTACACGCAATCACAATTGCATCAATGTCAGAATGATTTTCAAACAAATCTAACGTGTAAATCATAATTGGCTTTCCATGTACAGTCAAAAACTGTTTCGGTATATCTTTGGTTTTCATTCTTTGACCGCTTCCCCCGGCAAATATTACTGCAATATTCATGCATTTTCTCCTTTTATCCATTCACATATAAAATCCGCAACCTGCTCGCTTGCATTACCACTTTCACAAAGACCAACCAATTCAAAAAGATCTGTTAAATCTTTATCATACTGATCAGAATCAAAGTGAGTTAATACATCACTTAATTCCCGGTCATTGGTTGCCACAGGAAAGGGAAGGTCACTTAATTCATAATAATTATCATGTTCATTTTTATACTGCTCTACATCTGTAGCATATAAGAAACATGGTTTTCGTGTCATTGCAAAATCAAACATACAGCTTGAATAATCTGTAATCAAAACATCACTGACAACTAATAGCTCCTGCATAACACTATAAGTAGATGCGTTAATAATTCTATCATTATATTGAATAAAATTCTTTGCATCTCTAAGATTTGCAGGATGTAACCGAATCAGAATCACCCATTCTCCACCAAACCGCTTCGACAAATTATTTCTTAAGTTTTCATAATCAAGATTGAAGCTGTCTATACGATAATCATTCCTGTAAGTCGGTGCATACAAAGCAATTTTCTTATCTTTATCTAAGTGAAAATATTGATACACCTTGTCACGATATTTTCCATCATCCTCACAAAACACATCATTTCTGGGACTACCAACCTCAAGTACATCTCCATCATACCAAAAAGCTCTGCGGTATATTTCAGTTGTACGTTTACTATTAGAAACAATCACATCGATTTGTTTGGAATTATACTGATAAAATATCTTATCAATGGCAGGCAGCTTATCTTCTAAATCACCACCAATTTTTTTCAAGCCATAGCTTCCATGCCAGGTTTGTACATATAATTGTGACTTTCTTTTCCGAAAACCTGCATTTTTCATGTTACTGTCAAGCCAGACTCCTGCAGTTGATAATTCATATAAATTGTTCCAAAACCCATATTTGACACGACGAACCTCAGCCGGAATTTCTTCATCAACATCTTCATTCAAAAGCCAGACGATATCAAAGCCCTTTCCCAGCAAATGATTGGTAATATACATAGGGTTGTCTCCATATCGTTTTCCTTTTGCGGAAGTCACAACAATTTTTCTCTTATTCACAGGAAAAATCCTCATGACATAATATAATAAAGATAAAACCATAATATATATTCGATAAAGAAATAAAATAATACTATATGTTATTTTATTTTTTACTGCAAATCGTTTTATTGCATCCATAAAAACTCCTGTATCACTATTACATACCACCAGATTCCTTTAATTGTAAAATCATATCAGCAAGGGCCTTTGCATCACCCATTTTTACAAAATGATGCCGTTCATCTTCTTCATACAGTTCATGATTAGCCGGACCATCTCCTAATATCATATTTTTATTCATTGCCTCATAAATATAGGCCTTTCCGGGGATGGTTCTTTTCGCTTTATCAATACTTTCATTGAAATGTCCTGCTAAACATAAGTCACAATTTGCAATACGTTTTGCAAGCTCTTCCTGAGAAAGCCAGCTTGTATATCGCACATTGTCCTGTATTGGCTTATGAAGCTTATCCGGAATCGGACCAATGATATCAAAATATACATCTGCCTGTCCTTCCAGCTTCTTAATCGCATCTAATACAACCTCAACGCCCTGCAGCGGCAAAATACTGCCAAAATATAAGACAACATATTTGTCTGTCAGGTCCGGCTCTTTTTCTACACTTCTTGGATAATAGATATTTTTATCCGCCTCTAAATAAATGGTGCAGGCCTTCGATTCCTCTCCACCAAACTCACTGATAAAATAGTCTCTGTGTGCTTTCGTATCAGAAATAAACAAATCAGCCTTTTCCAGGGTTTTTTTATCCATCCATGAACAAAACTTTGCTAATATACTACCTTTTTTTATCTTTTTTCTATCATTTACCAAGGTGTCATATACAGAGATAAAAAAATCAACAATTAAAGTTTTTCCTTTGAATTTGTAACCTAAAAAAGGAACTACAAACTGTGGTTCAAACCCAACAAAGACACAATCCACATCACGAACTCTTTTTTTCGTTAAAAGAAGCCAAACAACTATAATTCTGCCAATATTCCCTTTTTTGTCAGAACATAAAATATCCAGACTTTGGGCATGCTCCTTAAGAATTCGAATTTCCTGTGTATTTCTTAAATAATCCAGATTTTTTGTAGTAATAAACAAAACCTTTTTTCCAGTAACTAACTTCAACAAAGGTTCCAGATTAGAACGCATCATTCCTCTTCACCCTTCCGGTCTAACTCATATTCCATTTTACGTACTCTTTTTTGTACATCCTGCATAATCTTTCTGTTTGCGGAAATGGTATCTGCCATCAGACCAAGAACCCAGATTAGGGAACCAATCATAATTAAAAGACTACATAAAATCAATGACTGTACATTTCCGGAACCATGACCCTGGAAGAAAAAGATAAGATAACGGATACCAAGTGCCAATCCTGCTAAAAACGGAAAGCATCCCAACACAGTAAAAAATTTAAGAGGACGATACATGATATACGCACGAATAATTGTAATCATAGATCTTTTTACATATCCAAACATACTGCTAAAAAGTCTGGATGGTCTAAGCTCCGCATTCGTTCTGATCGGAACAGAAATAATTGCCATTTTATCTCTTCCTGCCTGAACGATTTGCTCCAAAGTATAAGTATATTCATTAATTACATTCATCTGCAATGCAGCCGCTCTGCTATACGCACGAAATCCACTTGGTGCATCCGGAATGTCTGTTTTGGAAGCTTTTCTAACAACCCAGCTGCCAAAATGCTGTAATTTTTTCTTAAGAGGCGAAAAATGAGCGGTATCATCAATCGGTCTTTCACCAATCACAACATCTGCCTTTCCCTCAATAATCGGACGTACCAGTTTTTCTATATCTTCTCCGCAATACTGATTATCTGCATCCGTATTGACAATAATATCCGCACCCTGACGCAGGCACTCATCCATACCTGCCATAAAGCCCTTTGCAAGACCTTTGTTTCGTTTCAAATCAACAATATAGTGAACGCCCCAGTTTCTTGCGACTTCCATTGTATTATCTTTACTACCATCATTTATAATCAAGTATTCAATTGCATCAATTCCATCAATTTTTTTAGGTAAATCATTAAGTGCTATTTCTAAAGTTTCAGCCTCATTATAACAAGGAATTTGAATGATAAGTTTCATATCATATACCTCTTTCTCTTCAAGATTTAGTAGTTTTCCCCCAAAAAAACTACAATATACATTGTAACATTTTATTAATTTTTTATCAAGCAATACCAACTATGCTTTCTTCCGGCCCTTTTTACTTTTACTACCGCGAGCCTTGGATTTTAATTGTATTTCATCAGGCATTGTATTTTCTACAATTGCCACAAATCCACATTCATTCTCATATACTTTTTCCATGTTATCAAAGTATTGGGAGTAATTCTGATAAATATTACTATCCCGAAACGCCATAACATAGTTCACATCCATTAAATTTTCAAAAAAGCTTTCATCTCCGGTGTTCCAATATTGAAAATCATAGCTTCTCTGGTTCGTAATGGCTTCCATCCAATAATAGTCTTCCCAGGAACCCGCCAAAGGAATATATGCTTCATCCTCCCCCATGAGTTCCTTCATAACATATTGATAGACTTTTAACTTATCTCCGGAATATGCCATTGCTCCCTTTGCATCGCGATTAAAAATAAACACATCACAAAAAGCATGGGAATTATTATTCGTAACATATCTGGCATTTCGATTACCAATTCTTGTTTCAATACTAACATGCCCAATATAAAGAACAAATAACCACATAAAAAGTCCCATTGCTATCAGTAATCGGCTTTTCTTTTCTACGTAGGTTAAACCGATAAATGCCAAAACAAAAACGATGAGCCATAGCAGGTAGTAATTCTTATAAAAATAATAAGAAGATACCCTTTCCGTCATTCCAAGAGCAAATAAAGAAAGAATAAATCCTGCTAATAAAGGAAAGATAAACAACAACACGTGTTTCTTCTTTTCTTTCGCCAAATAATAAAAGCCAAACAATGCTAACGGCAATATCAAAACAAAGTTTGAAAATAAATCCTTGTAGATTCCACCCTCCTGGGAAATAGCAGACCCCACCGTTGTTCCACTAGATGCAAATACACCATTATAGGTAAAATAAAGTCCTATAATAGTCGGAATCAAGAAAATACCAAGACAGATCTTTATGGTATCCCATGATACCAGCTTTGCCATCTGATGCTGTTTATACAAAACACAAAAGAAAATAGAGAAAAACATAACCGGCATAAATAATACATAGCCTTCAAATATACCAAGACAACATAGGGAAATAAAAACAACACCCATCCACTTATTTAACTCATCGCTTATAAAGCCATCTACTAAAACAATGGTACATGCAATAATGGTGACACACATACCAAGATAAGTAAATCCAAAAATGGTACTGTTAGCAGGATAACCATTCACATATATCAAGGACACAATAACTGCTGCTATTTTCAAAAAATTATCTTTTAAATACTTTCGGATTGTTCCATAAAACATCAGGCATGCAAGAAGCAAATGCAACACATCACCAAACACATAAATCTGATAATATCTTGTAGGATCTCTAAAAGGAGCCAGCAATTGAATCAACAAACCATTATGGAAGCATGCATAATACATTGCTGATACCCTTTGTCCATACATTGTGTTCATAGCCATTTTAAGATGCTGTGCAGGATCAATAGAAATATAATGAAGATGCATGTCCAACCCATATCTGTGATATGCAAACATTGCAATGGCACCAAACATAATAACCCATGCAATCACATCTATTTTTTCAACACAATGCTTTTGTGTCGTACCCTTTTTCAATATAAAATACCAACACACGCATCCAAGTAATACATCTGCAATTCCTACAGACAATAAATTAACCGGAATATGCAACACCGTTCCTATGGCTGCAAACAAGCACTGATAAAATGAAATTAATAAAGCTGATACCGGAAGCCAGGTTGCACCAAACAAAACCTGATTTGATTTTTTAATTCGAAAAAGACCGGTCAGACAAAAAATAAATGCAATTCCATAAAACAAAGATACGATATATGATGGTGTCATATTTTACCTCCCTTCATCCTCAGTAACTCTCACAACTCACCTACATAAAACTTAAATTTATAATTTCCCAAGTAACATAATACATCTTAAAAATATTTCATCTATCAATTTTTGTCTAAAATACTTTGGATAACATACTTTTTTCAAAGCAATGATTGGGTGAAATCCCCTTTTTGTAAATAACGCCAACACCTTTTGGTCTTCCATCGTTAACTGATTACCAAACAGCTCCTCAAATTCAATCATCTGCTCTTTTATTTTTCCAAAATAACCATTTAAAAACAGCTTCTTAAAACGCCAAACCTGAAATTGCCAAAAACTAACCTCTTCTCCACTTACATTGGCATTATGGCGGCGATATTTAACTGTTGCCCGGTCATCATAAATCACCTCACCCAATCCTGTACACAGCATATACATCCACCAATCATGACCTTGGGAATGCTTCGGCATATTTGCAATGGTCAGTTCATAAGCTTTTTTATTAAAACAGCTGTTAAATCCAAGAGGAACGCAATCTACAATGGAATTCCTGAAGGATAACTTATTTCCCTTTGCTTCATGATGGGCAATAAACTTCATATCTCCGTCATAAAAATCATAATTTGAAAAATACAAAACCGGCTTGGATGCATCCGTATTCTTCATTTTTTCAAGTGCCATTTCTACTTTTTGCGGAAACCACACATCATCCTGGTCAGAAAAAAAGTAATAATCACTTTCTCCGGCATGTTCTATTAACCAGAAAAAACTAGCCACGAAACCTAAGTTTCTGCCTAGTTCTAACTGGATCAATCCCCTCTTCTCATAGGATTTTAATATATCAACGGTTCCATCGGTAGAACCATCATCTCTTACAATTAATTCCAAATCTTTATAGGTTTGTCCTAAGATACTATCTATTTGTTCCTCTATATAACGTACACCATTATATGCAGAAAGCAATACCTTCACTTTCATAAATTATTAGAATCCTCACTTTTCTGATAAAATCCACATAATAATTTTGCAATCCATTTCGGCCAGAATTTCTCATACATTTCCATATCTTCCCCGCCTCTTCCGGTTTCCCTTATGGAAGCCGAGGTTTCCGATTCCTCATGAATTCGATGGGCCATTAATGGCCTTCCCACATACAAAAACTCACCTTTTCTGCGAGACAGGTTTTCCCATGCCTCCCAATCTTCATTAGTACGAAAATGATTTTTAAAAATCTCATCCGGCATATTATTTGTAAAATATGCTACAGAAGGACAGCAGATTGGACAGCCAAAGGATAAAATTCTTCGTCTGACCCAAACACTTTTTTGAAAAATCCGAAAACGTAACGGCCACATCATAATACGCTTAATTTTTAATAATGTATTCTGATGTACAATTTCACCCTCTCTAAGTTCATCATAATCAGTAGAAAAAATAATTGGCTGTTTTGCTTTATTTGCAGCTTTTAATAACTCTTCCACATAATTTTCATAGTAAATATCATCCTGATGAGCAATTGTAACAATAGGCGTTGTACATTGTTTGTATGCAAAGGTCCAGTCCTGAGTAATGCCACTCTCCCCATGGTTAACATAATATGGTATATCATATTTCTTACACATATTCTCTATGTATTCACAAGGCGTAGAGGTTGCTAAAATTATTTTTGACGGATTCCTTTGCTTTAACAAAGACTGAATACATGCTTCCAGATAAGGACTTTCTTTATATGCACACAGGGCAAATGTATGTTGATTATTCATCTGACTCATGTCCCTTCTCTAATTCTCGAATTCTTTTTTCTAACATGGCACTATTTTGTACCAGTTCTTTTATTCTATCACTTTGATGGGAAACAATGGATGTCAATGCCATTAATAACACAATTGCAAATCCAATGGCTATTACATATAAGGCATTCATTCCACTTTCAAAGCCCAATGCTTTTCTAATGCATTCCAGCAATTGCGGAAAAATCACAAGCAGCAGCATAATCACAGCCATTCCCAGCCATAACAAAGTATAACGAAGTGCCAATCGGTTATTTTTCAATAATGAAAGCACGATTAAAAAGAATAAAATGATTGCAACAAATAATATGATTCTAAGCGTTGTTGTCATGTTTTTTCACCTTCTTACTGGAAATTCTGCAAATTACAATTGCAACCGATACCTTTATCATGTAATATATTGATTTAAATGGAGAAATGGAGCTTTCTCCTGCTTCTCTTTCTTTCATGATTACCGGCACCTCTTTTATCCGGTACCCCATAACGGAAGCTTTTACAATTGCTTCCGGCTCCGGATAATCAACAGGATAATCCTTGGCATATAAGCTGATACCTTTACGATTCACAGCCCGAAATCCACTGGTTACATCCTGCACTTTTGTACCACAGCAAATACGAATTAATGTACTTAAAAACTTAATACCAAATCTACGCATTCCGGAGGATTGGAAGCCTTCTTTCGTAATGAAACGGGAGCCAATTACAATATCAGCCTCTCCATTCTCAATAGGAGCAATTACTTTTTCCAAATACGCTGTGTCATGTTGTCCGTCTCCATCAATCTGAATGGCAATATCATATCCGTTTTCATAGGCATATTTATATCCGGCCTGAACCCCTCCGCCAATACCTAAATTCAGGGGTAAATTCAAATAGCTGGCATTTGCTTCTTTTAATTTCACCAAAGTATGATCTGTGGAGCAATCATTGATGACAATATAATCTGCTCTTTTACAATCCTTATTCAATTTCTTAATTACATTCAAAATTGTTTCTTCCTCATTGTAAGCAGGAATGATTACTAATATCTTCATCCTATTAACTAAGTCCTATTCTCTTTCTTCCCTCAAATACATGAGATTATTCATTTACTTTTTGTACAGAAACCTTGGAATTCATATCATAAAAACCAACGGTATTCTTATCGGAAATAACAGTAATATTTACTACATCATACAATCTGTGATAAGCAACAAACTCCCCACCTTCAAAGCCGGTACAGCTTGCAGATAACAGATATTCACCACCTTGCAGGTTCATCTCCTGGGTAAAGGTTGCCACATATACCTCACCTGCTTTCACAGCACCGGGAGTTACTTTTTCATACATTGTATTGGTGCCTGTAACATCAGTACCACGAATGGTTTTAAATGTATAAGTAAAAATAGGGTCATTTACATCCTCTTTAAACTTAATTTTTGTACGAATTTTAAAGGTAGTGCCCTTCATAATGGAACTGGTAACAAATCCATTCTCATCAAAGATTCCTATATCAATGATTTCTGCTTTTCCATTTCCGTATTCGTTAACGTCCGGATTCAATGCCAAATGCTCCTTCCATTTGCCTAAAACATTGACCGGCATACTGTTAGGGGCCGCATCATCTTTCTTTTCTAAATCATCCGAGGCTTCCTCTTCCACATCTTCTAAGCCTACCATTATTTTTTTATACAAATCCACCATATCCCGGGGGGTACCTTCCGCTCTTTTCACCCCACGGTTTAATAAAATTACCCGGTCACAATACTTACTTATGCTGCCAAGGTCATGACTTACAAATAAAATAGTTTTTCCCTGTTCCTTAAACTCCTCAAACTTGTGATAACATTTATTTTGGAAAAACACATCCCCAACGGAAAGGGCTTCATCAACAATTAGAATTTCGGGATCAATATTAATCGCAACTGCAAATGCAAGTCTGACAAACATTCCGGAAGAATATGATTTAACCGGCTGATTAATAAATTCACCAATATCTGCAAAAGAAACAATATTATCCAGTCGGGCATCTATTTCTTCCTTTGAGAAACCAATCATGGTACCATTTAAATAAATATTCTCAATTCCTGTATATTCACCGTTAAATCCTGCCCCTAACTCAAGCAATGCCGAAATACGTCCGTTTACAATTACATCACCTTCCGTCTGATTCAGGACTCCGGTAATAATTTTAAGAATGGTTGACTTACCGGAACCATTGGTTCCAATAATACCTACTGTTTCTCCTTTTTTTACCTCTAAGCTTACGTCAGACAAGGCATAATGCTCTTTAAAAACCTTTTTTTTCGCAAGACCAAGGGAATCCTTTAGACGATCCATGGGTTTATCATATAATCTATATACTTTTGAAAGATGACTAACCTTAATTGCAATATCTTCCATATTCTCTCCTTCTAACTACAATACATCTGCAAAGTGTACTTTTAGCTTTTTAAATACTCTTACGCCTGCTACAAATATTAAAATTGTAAGCACCCAAAAGTACAAGGTATAACCCGGTCTTTCCCAAAACCAGATTTTATCTGCCAAAGAATCACGATAGCCCTGCACAATATAAAAAATGGGATTTAATTGAAATACCGTTTTTACCCATTCAGGCAATTTCTTTAGCATGTCAAAATTCCACATAATCGGTGTTACCCACATGGCAACCTGTAAAATAATTCCGATAATCTGTAATAAATCTCTAAAAAAGCAAATCACTGCCGATGTGATATAGGAAAGTCCCAATGCCAGTACCAGTGTACAAATAGAATAATACAGCACCTGAAGAGTATATAAGTCAGGAAACAATCCATAACAGGCATATAAAATCAAGGTAAATAAAACAAAAAACATATGCACAAACAAAGCAGAAAAAACCTTAACTGCAGGTAAAATGTCGATTTGAAATACAACCTTTTTTACCAAATATTGATAATCCAGTAAGGAAACGGTTCCGTTATTCCAGCTTTCGAAAAAGAAAAACCAGGGTACTAAGCCTGCCAGCAGCCATAAAACAAAGGGTACATTGGCAGGACTTTGGGCACGTAATCCGACCTGAAATACAAACCAGTATAGTACAACCGTAACAATCGGCTGCACAAAAGCCCAAACTACACCTAAATAGGAACCGGCAAATCTTGTTTTAAAGTCATTCTTTGCCAATTGTAATATCAATTTTTTATTGTGAAACAATTCACTTAAAAACATTTCCTTATTTTTCGTATTCATAGTTATCTACAAACTCCTAAACAGATAATCAATCCATTATACCAAAGATTCCCATCCCTTGCAAACAGCATTACATCCAGTATCTTTGTAACACAACAAACAAACTCCAGCCAATACAAACAGGATAATAGATACATTGTATCAAATTAACAACTTCTTTTTTCATCTTTATTAATCCATCAAAAGGAAGGAACAGCAAAAACACAACAGGGGTAAAATATCTTCCTTGCACGCCAAGACTTATGTAAACCTCTTTGATTGCACCAATCATATCCTGTAAGGAAGAACCAAAGTCAATATCATTTAAATACATGGTCCATGTAAACATAGCAATAAAAATCATATACATTGTGGCAAATGCAACAAACACCCCAAGTATTTTTTCTCTAAAACGTAACTTAACCGTATTTTCCCCGGAAGACCCGCCATTCCACTGTCCTACAACAAATAAGAATACGAAAACAATTACATAGAATGTCCCCGGCATCAACGTATCCAGCCATCCAAGATCCGCAATCAATGACTTCACATAAAAGCCACCTAATTCCTTTAAGGTATGATAAATTCGCACAAACGTTAAATCCGGTCGCAGGATACAGGCTTCCACTAATTGTATATAAACATTATATCTGCCCACATACATAACAAAACAAACACCTGCAATACATACTGCAAGAACGAACCATTTCCATTTCTTTATCAGAGAAACTAAGTCTATCCTGTTTCCTATTACTAATTTCCACTTATCAAATGGAATAAATAATAACTGTAAAAAGACAGGAAAGTTAGTAGGTTTTATTAGCATAATAACAAAGGCAATACTTAAGAAAATAAATAAATCGCCAAAGCCAACAGATTCCTTTTCATATTTACAATAAAATACATAGGCTGTAAAAAACAAACTAACAGGAATCAAAACAGAATCATAATTAACCGATGTACACTGTTGTACCGTCATTGGCAAGAGCAAAATTGCAAACATCAACTCTTTTTTAATAGGCATATATTTTAAAGTTAAATACCCCATTATCAGATAAAAAATAAGGGAGCCTATCTCCGCCATACTAAGACAACAGCCAATAGGAAGATTCAAAAAATAACCTACAAAAAACATAATTGCAGAGGGAAGATGTTTTACAATATGAATAGAGGTACTGGTGTACTCCACAACAGACTTATCAAATTGATCATGCATATGTTCCCTTAACAGGGTTTTATTCACTTTTTCTAAAGGACGTCCCTGTAATTCAAAGGAACCAACGCCAATCATATAATTTTCAATCTGATTATCAATTTCCGTAAAACCGGAAGACTGTACAATTTGAAAATAATGGGTAAATTCATCAGGAACCTGATTAGGCGGAATTAAAAACAGCATGAAACTGCCATAAATAAACGCCAATATTACAAATACATGTTGTATTTTCATATTTTTCTTTGAAAAAAAGATTTCGATACGTCGATAAATTGCCATATATCCTCTTGCAATTTTTTCAAGCATTCCAAAAAAACAGATACCGGCTTTCTGGGATACATATTTCCAAAGAACAAAAAGAATCACCAAAATGCAGAAACAATATCCTGTAGCTTTCAAACCATTTATCTTTCCAATCTGTCCGGATAATTCTATCTCTTTTAGGGAAAAAGCACCATCTATGTCCACACGAAGGGATGTGCATTTTTCTCCATCAAAATCTAATACCAACCGGTCATCCCCCTTTGGAATACAGGTCTGTTTTGAATTCATTTCCGAAAAATCTTTCATATTGTTACGGTAAAACACCTGAACCGGCAACGTTTCGGATACACCTTCATCCATAATAATACATACATTAGAAAGCTTAACCGGCGACATCGGAAAATCGAAAACCATTTGTGGATCGTCAGAAATCACACAATATTGATTGTTATTAAGCTCATAACCTTTTAAAAAAGAAATATCATCCTTTTCTAATGTGACATTATTTTGCGTATAGTCATATATCATATTTCCACTAAACAAAACACCTGCCATAGCAAACAGTATTAAAAAAAGGATTCTAAAAATCAATAATTTATGTTTTTCCATGTGTTTCCTCCAAATCAGGAATGACTACAATGACTTCATATCTGTTTCTACACTTTCCTGAATAAATCCGGCTACTTTTTTTGCTTCTTCTTCCCAAGAAGTATTTGTTGCATATAAAATACCGGCTTCTCTTTTTTCACTTAACGCATCTGCATTTTTTAAATAGTATTCCATCTTGTCCACAATATCATGAGGCTCTGTCTGCGTCATCACTGCATTATGATCATTAACCAGCCAATCACTGTTAGCACCCTGATTACATACAACTACGGATCCGGATGCCATAATTTCCAGTGGTAGCAAAGATAAATTCGTATGAGATAATACTAAACATAAATCACACTGGGCATATACATGGGATAAATCCTTAAGTGCCACCGTTCCTAATTCCTTTGCCGGAAATGGTAAATGATATTCCTCCAAAGAGGCTCCCGCAATTACTATCTCAAGCTCCGGCATACGTCTGTACAATTCCCGTAATACCAGCATTCCCATTTCAAAAGAACGACGCTCTGTCATAGGTCTTGCATAGTAAAATACCCTTTTTACATCATCCTCTTTTTTCTCTACCCGGTAAATATCTCTATCATAGGAAAAGCCAAAGCTTGCTGTTTCCATTCCATATTCATCTCTTAACTTATCCTTTAGCCAATCTCCGGCAGTAATACCTCGAAAACCAAATCGGTAGGTATTTTCTGCAAATGCATACCTTGAGCCTAAAGGAAAGAAATATGGTTCAAAATCCTGAACAAAATAAAACTTTGAAACCGTATTATCAAAATTATTCACAATATATGCAGTTTCCCAGGAGGTTGCAATGGTAGCATGGGCACACTCCATTCTTTTTGTTCCATAATGAAGCTCTAAGGTCGTATCTGTCACCCCATAGTAACGCTTTACAAAATCATGAAATACTTCATCCGGTGTATCATCGGAGCCATTCATAGCATAAACACGATTTTTAAAACCCATATTTTGAAGATTACAAATAAAACGGAATATATTGATATGGCCTCCCGAACCAATTCCCGGTAATGGAATTACCCAATTGATTACCAATCCCTTTGTGGCATCCAGTTTATGATATGCATTCTGATCAAAGGGGATTTTTTCCTGATTCATAATAAAATCATAGCCATCCAACATATTAATTTTTTTTGCTTCTCTATTTTCTTTTAACTTACTACTAATTGCTTTCACTCCGCCACTACGAAATATACGATATGCATTTTTGCATTTCTTCACCACTTTATTCATGGCATCCTCCATCTCTATGTCAAAAATTCTCATTACATTCTTCTTTGCCTGTATTGTTGAGAGTATTTTTTATCCATTTTTAACTGCTTCTTACTATCACACTGAAAATACTTCACACTAAAATATGCCCCCAGGTATTTATAATAATTCCGAAACAGGGCATAAACTGCCCATTTTATTTTGGCAGCCTTGGAGATTGCTTCTCCTCTAATACACCTTGCATCATATACAAAACCGTGTAAACTGCCATTTACAACCTGCCATGGTGTTTGGGCAATTGTATAACCATTTAATTCATATAATGCCTTAAACTCATCATAGCATCTACCTAAATAGCTCTTTAACGGAAAATTATGAGAATGATATACCGGTGCGTCCGGAACATATACTTTTTTGTATCCTAACTCCATCACCTTTTTCGCCCATATCTGGTCTTCCGCAAAATTCACGTCCTCATAAGGATACTGTTCCCATACACTTCTACGAAGGCAGGAATTGTTGTCAGAAAAGAAACTTATAAAGCCGCGATACCCGTCATCCGTTTCATATCGTTTCTTATCTTCAATTTGAAATACCGTAAGCTTGTCTCCAAAATTACGAAAATGATTCCGCAGCATGATTTTATCAATCAGATTACAGTCCGGATATGGATAATGAATACCAAAGCCACCTGCAATCTTATCATCTGTTTTCATCCCGTCAATAAAGGACTGCAGCCATGTATCTGACGCCGGCATAGCATCCTGGGTAATAAAAACAATAAATTCCCCCGTCCCCTTAGCTGCACCGTAATTTCTTGTTTTCCCATGTCCAAATTCTTCTTTTGGAATCTGGTATAGCTTACATGGATATTTTTTTATTGTCTCTATGGTACCATCCAAGGAACCGGAATCAACACAGATTACTTCGTATTCATATTGGGTTTTCTGATGAAATATACGTTCTAATACCTTTTCAAAAAGGTCTCCACCATTTTTAGTTGGAATAACAATTGTTGCATCCATAACGGCTACTTTTCTCCCTGTTCCAATATATACTCATAGTATCGTCTGATTCCTGTTTCTACATCCACAAGACAAAAGGAATCTAACTTCATGATTTTAGAATTATCCAAAACAATTTTTTTTGCATCTACACTCCTTGATGCCGTGTAGAGAACATTCATATCCTTGAAAATTGTCCGAATAATCTTAATTACATCATTTTGTGACGTTCCAACCATGGAGCTTATATTAAATACTTCCTCTAAGCCACTATAATTCGTTAATGTATAAAGCATTCTGCAAACATCTTCGATATAGATGTAATCTCTGACAATTTCTCCATCACCCCAAACTTCCATATCTTCTCCACTCATACCCTTCTTTATACAGGCATCAATGAAACCGACCCCCTTTTTATAATCCTGTCCCGGACCATAAGGATTAGAAATTCTAGCAATTAACATATTATTTTTAGATTGAAAATTCATTGTACGAATTGTATTTTCGATACAAAGCTTCAAATTACCGTAATGATTAATGGGAACTGCCTCTGCATCCTCTTTAATGGGCTGTATTGGCTGATTTCCATACACTGTTCCACCTGAAGATAAGAAAATCAAGCGGGACTTTGTATTCTGAAGCCAGGAACAAAGCTTAACAGTCTGAACAAAATCTCTCTCATATCCCATAATATATTTTTCATTTGAATTACCCGGGTTCAAGGTACAAACTGCATGAAAAATAATATCCATGTCAGCAATCACTTTTTTTAATACATAATCATCAAAAAAATCTCCTGCAATATAATGAATATCAGAAAGCTTTTGTTCCGGTGTGGTAATATCAAAGCTATATACATCTTCTCCCTGTGCAACCATATATTTTGCAAGATTTTTTCCAATAAATCCATTTCCGCCTAAAATTAATATTTTTCGCATATGTTTTACCTTTCAGTTATTATTTCCGATTACGAATCACCGCTATTTTTTCCTTTAACAAAGCAATTCCGGTTTCTTTAAAAAAAGAATTATCATTTATAAATTCTAATTTACAACGTAAATCCTTTTGATACATTGCCGGTATTGATACAATTTTTTTCGTATCGAAATCCATTTGCTCTCCATATCCCTTTAGCAATTCTTTGGCTGTCTTACTTACCATGCAATCAGGCTTTACAAACAGCTTATCCCACAATGAGCGTTTTTTTTCCTGGAAACCAATCACGTTACCGGCATGCTGACGATAGGATATATACGCATTTTTATCAAACACAACTTTTCCACCCATCACCAAACATAATTTATGGGTCCACCAGTCATGCATAGATATTTCTGTAGGATGATAAGCATTTATCATATCTTTCAATACGGTATTGATTACTATGGTACATCCAATTGCGCTACTACTCATTAAAACATGTTTTAAGTTATTATGCTCAACCAAAATATTACTGGTTTCAATATACTGCAAATCATGATCCACCACATTTACATTGGAATAATACATCAGCGGTTTATTTTTGTTTTCTGATTCCAACAACTGCCATGCCATAAAAAGCTTATTGGAATCCCACACATCATCCTGATCACAAAAGGCATAATAATCTGCCTCCGGTGCATGTTGTAACAAATCCAAAAAACTAAAACCGGGACCTAGATTTGTTCCCTGATACCAGCTTAGTTTGTCACATACATAGCTTTCTAATATATCTTTTGTTCCATCTGTGGAACCGTCATCTCTAATTAAAATTTGAAAAGAAACATCCTTTTGATGCAACAAAGAATCAATTTGTTCTTTTAAATAAGCAGCACCATTATAGGTACTCATCAAAACACATATCATAACATTTTACCCTTAGCTATTTACTACCAAATAAAATTGCCAAACGATTTGTAATAGCCATATTTTTATTGATATATTTTGTTTTTTTAGAAGCAGCCAGTGACATTTTGTTTCCAAAACAATCACGGTAATTTGCCACCTTACTTAACCACGCTTTTTTATCATCCTGTAATATGCCACCATATATGGATAATATTTCTTTTGCCTGGTCCGCAATACTAACTTTACTTTTGCAAAAAATATGATTACATCTGTCTATTATTTTTCCAAAAAAACCCCGGGCCACTCCAACTACATTTTCCTCATGCTGACGATATTTCATGGTGGCACATTCATCATAAAGTATCATACCATCCAAAGATAAACATACCAATGACGTATAAGCATCATGCATAATTATTTTTTTAGGCATTGGATAGTCCCGTAACAGCTTCGCTAAAGCTTCATTAAAAACCATTGTACAGCCCAGCAATCCACCTGCACAAGCCACAGTTTCAAAATCTACCTTTGGATTTTGCTTATATACATTCCTTCCGCAGGGATTCAGGCTTCCATCTACTAATTGCGCATTTGACAAATATAAACAGGGTTGATTTTGATTAAGGTCGTTTTTTTGCAGCATACTAACCGCCTTAAGCATTTTATCCTGATTCCACACATCATCCTGATCACAAAAAGCATAATAATCATATCCTTCACAATGTTTCATCAAATCAAGAAAACTAAAAGCCGGTCCCAAATTATCACCGATATACCATTTCAGCAAATCCTGTTTCTTATAATTTTGCAAAATAGCCGGTGTGCTATCCTTTGACCCATCATCCCTTACCCACAAATCCAGCTCAAAGGTAACCTCTTTATCCAATGTGTCACTTTTGTATTCCTTCTTCTGAGACAAGACAGATTCAATCTGCTCTATTATATAATTTTCACCATTATAGCTTGACATTAAAACGGCTATTTTCATACAAATAATCTCCTGCTATACCGTTCAATCAGTTTCATTGAAACAATTGTTGGAAATAGGTTCCTTTCAAACTACTTTGTTCCTCTGTATATTTATATGACAGCTTATGAAATGGCGTCTGTTTTTTAATCTCCTGCCACATAGCTTCATCATATTTTTCAAACATACGAAGCAAAAGAATATGCGGTGTTGCATTATCCTTTGGTACAATATGAAGCCAATCCTCAGAATAATACTCCAATACCATATCCATAAAAAACTCAGAGAAAAAATAATCTATCAAATAATTATACTTTTTCCAATATGCATAACAAAGATGCTTTGTTGCCATTAGAATTTTATTATTACTTTTTGCACAAATAAACCAATTAGAGGCAATCCCGCTATGTCCATCCCTTCCGGGCTTTAAACACTGAAAAAGGAACAAATCCGAATCAAAATAAAAATCCGGAATATCCTCTCTTTTCGCCGTACAAAACACAGTAGCATCAATCCATAACCCACCATACTTTATTAATAATTCAAGACGTAACAAATCTGAAAAATGGGTATTTGAAATAATCCCCTTTTCCCATTTTTCAATAATATAATCCGGAAAGGAAACATAGTCTAACATATTATTTTTATCGATTAATATAATTTCCCGATCCGTCAGGTTTTCCTTTATTGATGCATAACACTTTTTAACAATGGCAGGTGCATTCTCTATTCCTTGAAACCAGCAAATAAATACCTTATTGCTTTTTTCATGAGGAAGTGTTTCATCATATTGATTTGCGAATTCCTCCAGGCTTTTCTTAAATTGTTTTTGTAACTTTTGTTTCGCCTTAAGCTCTACTGACAACCGAAGAATTTCTAAAGCTGTTCTGCTCTTTCCTAACAGGATAAATTGGGAAATGGCTGTAAAAAAAACGCCGCTTCGCAAATATTGTTTTATTAAATTCATTCCACCTTGTTTTTGAAATACTGCCTTTAAACCCATCCTAATTCAACCATTCCTGTTCGTAACAATCGCAGATAAACTGCCAACTATATGCATCCTTAATTCGACTCTTTGCTTTTTTTTCAAAGGAATTTCTTTCCTCTACAGTCATTGCATCTGCTTTCTCAATCAATGCGGAAAGACTCCCTTCCTCCTTGCTCCAATACAAAGCAGCATCTTTTGCCACTTCTTTATTAAAGGAAACGTCAAGCAAGAGATTTAACTTTGTACTTCCCAAAGCTTCCAAAAGACTTGGATTTGTGCCACCAACTTCATGTCCATGAAAGTATCCAAAAGCCTGTTGCCTTATTTTCATTAAAAGTTCCTGGTCATATACAGTCCCAACAAACTTTATTCGTTTATCAGATTGAAAGTGCAGACGTTTCTCTAACGTATCTAAAAACTTTTCACTCACATTTGTTATGATTACAAAATCTTTTTCTGTATTGCTACTCATGAACTCACGAATCATAATCTCATAATTATTTTCCGGTACAAAACGGCCAACAACAAGATAATATTTTTCATCCTGTATCCCTTTTTCCTGTAGCCATTTTTCATAGCGTTCATCAGCTCCAACACAAGCTCTTGTCTCCGCACCATAGGCAATATATGTTGTATTCGGTCTGTAGGACTGATAACTGGTTTGTATATATTTTTCAATATTTACAGAATCACAAATAATTCTATCACTCATTTTTACCATCATCTGTTCTGATAGCTTCCAATACATTCGAATTGGCTTACTCCACTTTGCACGCATCCACTCATGACCATCAGGATTTAGAAATACTTTTCCTCCTAATTTATGAACAGCCTTCACATATTTTTTAAAAAATGGTCCAATCCGACATGCCATAACATATATAATAGCATGTTCGAGTCTTTTTTTCTTAATATATTTTACACAGTAATCCAAAGCTTTTATATCATAATAAATTGCCTGCGCTGGTCCAATATTAGGTACATGGATTTTGAAACAATGGGCATTGTGATACAAAAATTCTCCCTGTGCAAAAAATTCAGGAGAATCCAAAGGGATAACACCATCCAAAGCGTCTTCTTTCATACATCCATCACCATTGGCCTTACAGGCAACATGATATTTTATATTTGAATTATTTTGATGATATTCGGTTAATTTATTAATAAATGTTTCATATCCCCCGTAGGCGCCTAATGATTTGGCACCTACAAGAAATACATGTTGTATATTTTTTTTCATTCTACACCTATTCTATAATCCCTGGTTCGTAAATACAACAACAATCGTACGAAGAATAATCTTAATATCTAACGCCAGAGACCAGTTTTCAATGTAACGCTTATCTAATTTTACAACTTTTTCAAAATCAACAATCTGGTTACGCCCACTAACCTGCCAAAGTCCCGTAATGCCCGGACGCATCACAAGCCGAACCTTATGATGATAATCGTATTTTTCTACTTCTTCCGTTGTTGGAGGTCTTGTACCAACCAAACTCATATCACCCTTTAATACATTAAAAAACTGTGGCATTTCATCAATACTTGTAGCTCTTAAAAAGCCACCAAAACCTCTTTTAAATATCTTTTCCCCATTCTGTTCTACAAAATGACTTCCGATAATTCGAGGATCATCTGCCATTTTAAACATATATCCATCCATCTCATTTTGATTTAAAAGAGCTTCCTTCTTTTCTTCAGCATCCAAATACATGGAACGGAACTTGTAAATCTTAAATTTTCTTCCATTTTTCCCAACTCTTTCCTGGGTAAAGAAAATTGGTCCCGGATCCATAATATAAATAATTGGTGCTACAAAAACAAATACAATAACCGTTAACATACATCCAACAATTCCACCAACAATATCCATACTTCTTTTCAAGAATCGTCCTGCTAAAGTAATTGTACTTGTACTAGATGTTACAACAGAATATCCATTAAATTCCTCAAGTCTTGTATTGGGATAATTGGAATAAAACGTAGAAATATTAATATGCAATGTAATACCCATACTAACCAAATTATTCAAAAGCTTATTTAACTGTCTACTGTGATGTTCCACATTTACAAACACTGCATCCACAACATGTTCCATTGCATAATTACAAACATCGTCTTTATTTGCAATAACCGGGATATCCTGAATTTTAGTTCCTTTTAAATCCTTATCAAAAATAAGAAGACCTCGCAAATTAATATCTAACACGCCTCGTTCTTTTAACTCATTAATACAATCTTCGGCTTCTGCTTCCGTTGTAATAATAATTGCATGAGGTAATTTTTTATGTTTTTTATAATATCGTTGTAACCATATTTTCCAAAGACTTCGTACTAAAAAAGTATAGACAACAGCCAGAATCCATGTGGATACTAAAATCACACGGGAATACAATGCTGAATTTTTCATACAGAATAGTACAAAAATCAAAGAAAACATTACAATACAAACCTGTTTTATTGTTTCAACAAGTTCAAAATAAACTTCACGCCGTAAAATATTTTGATGATTCCGCACCACAATATCCACAACAATCTGGATAATTCCCAACAATAATGCAAGGGGCTGATAACGATTCCATTCTACAAGAGCAAAACCTTCAAAATAATGAATATATGCAGTTAAAAATGCACCTTCTATACACAAGAAATCCAGTATAGAAAAATCAATATGCTTAATCAGACTGGATTTTTTTTCTGTTTCCATAAATCTATCCTCACCTTCACACTATCCATATAACAAATCATATTGTTATACATAGTTTATACGTAAGTATGTTATTTTAATATTGGTGTTCTAACATATCAGTAATTTAAAATCATTACATATTTGCAGAGTACAATTATGCTTCATGTCCCTTTGCCTTAATTACATCAACAACCCGACTTACATACTGCCTACAAAGTTCATGACTTGATGCCTCCACCATAACACGAATAACCGGCTCTGTTCCGCTTTCTCTTAAAAGGATTCTGCCATCGTCACCAAGTGCTTCTTCAACAGCTTTTACTGCAGCAATTACATCCTCATCGGCTTTTGCCTCCGGTTTGCTCTTTACTCTCACATTTTCCAATAACTGTGGGTAAATCTTTAATTCATGAAACAACTCCGATGCTTTACACTTTCTACCGAGTAAAACCTCCATAAATTTAATAGAAGTAAGCACACCATCTCCTGTGGTTGCATATTTACTAAAAATAATATGTCCGCTTTGTTCCCCACCTAAAGAATGGTTGTTTGTCATCATATTTTCAAATACATACTTATCCCCTACAGCAGTTTTCTCATAAGAAATTCCTTTTTTATCAAAGGCCTTATATAATCCCAAATTAGACATAATCGTTGTTACTACTGTATTATTATTAAGCTCCCCTTTTTCTGACAAATAACAGCCACATGCATAAAGAATCTTATCACCATCTATCAGTTCACCATTCTCATCAACAGCAAGACAACGATCAGCATCACCATCATAGGCAAAACCAATGTCTAATTTTTTTTCTTTCACAAGCGCCTGTAACTGTTCAATATGGGTAGAACCACAATTTGTATTAATATTTACACCATCCGGTTCATTATTAATAACATATACCTTTGCTCCAACCGCCTCAAACACGGCCTTGGCAACTGAAGAAGATGCCCCATTGGCACAATCCAAACCAACTCTCATATGCTTATATGATTTTGTTACTAATGAAATCAAATATCCGATATAACGATTCCGTCCCATATAATAATCAACTGTTCTGCCGATTTTATCCTTAATAGCGAATGGAATCTCCGGAATTTCTCCATCAATATACGCTTCAATTTCTTCCTCAACACAGGCTTCTAACTTAAATCCTTGTCCATTAATTACTTTAATTCCATTATCATAATAGGGATTATGACTTGCAGAAATCATAATTCCACAATCAAACTCATCAATACGAACAATATAGGATACACTTGGAGTCGGTGTAACATGCATTAAATATACATCAGCTCCACTGGCAGTAAGTCCGGAAACCAAAGCATACTCAAACATATAAGAAGATCTTCTTGTATCCTTTCCAATTACAATTCTGGCTTTTCCATCCTCGTGATTTTTTCCATAATAATATCCTAAATATCTTCCTACTTTATATGCATGCTCAACAGTTAAATCGACATTTGCTTCTCCACGAAATCCATCTGTTCCAAAATATTTTCCCATAATCTCCTCCCAAAAATTCATAATTATCAATATTATACTCTAATCACTGTCTTTATGACAAGAAAAATCCCAATATAAAAACAGTATTTCTATTATATCATTAAAAATAGGGATGTCAATCAGTCGAATATTATGTAAACCATATACAACTGCAGCAAAAAAGGGATTATGCTATATTACGCATAACCCCTTTCAAAACTTACCATTCATTAATCAAAACGTCATCCAGACATCCGCCTCCTGTCTGTTCAGTTGGAGCAGACGTAGGTGCCGGCGTTGTTGCAGGTACACTGGATTTCTTTTTTCTTGATGCCATTAAACTTTCTAATTCCTCTAAACGTTGAACATCTTTTTCCTCAACCATAGCTTTTTGTTCATCCAAAAAAGCATCATAGGTTTCTCTTAACTTTGCCACTGCATCCTCTAAATTCTCGTCATCATCCTGCAATGCATTCAGCTCTTCAACAAATGCAGCAACTTCACTTTTCATTTTTTTAATTTCTAATTCTTTCACCTTTGTTTTAACTTCTTCTCCGGTAGCTTTACTTGTATATACAATGAAAGCTACTTCATTCTCGTAACAAAGTGTAACCTCATCCATATCCGACATATCAACTTCAGATAGCTCATACTCCTCTCCATCTGACAATTGTACTTTTAGTTTAGATGCATTATTCACTTTATCAAAATAACACTTAACTTTCTCATCTGCCCCAAACTCTACAGCAGCATCAAGAATATTATTACCATCCCCATTATCATTTGTTAATGCTAACAAAGTAATATCTGCTCCCATACGATTGGTTACATATATCTCATAGGCATTTTCACCAGCATCTCCATAAGCAATTTCCTGGGTTGTTGCCTCAGTTGTTATTTCAGTCGTTATAGTTTCAGGTTCATTTGAAGAACCACATCCCCACAAACAGGATGTCCCTAACACCATCATCAATACGATTAATTTCTTTCTTCTAATTCTCATTCTTCTCCTCCGTGTACCAACATATCGCAATTATGTTTTTAGTCTTTATTGTTCTATTTGATAATCCGTTTACACAGTTTCCAAAAATACGTTCCTTATTATACATACCTAAAATCATTTGTCAACAGTTACGACCGTGTCAAACTGTCACTTCCTACACAAATAAGCCTGCCTCCATTTTCTACAAAGACAGAAACCTCTAATTGGGAACCGACTTCCCGGGAATTCAAATACAAACGATATCCATTTCCATCCCCCTGGGTACTTAAGGTATAAAAAGGACAATGTAAACTTCCATTAACTGCCACATATATTTTCGTTTCAGGCTCAAGACAGGACTCATCTATAACTCCGCCTAATAAAACATAATCACCACTCTCTTTTAAATTAATCGTTGAGTTCGTAGATCCCTTTTCATACTCACCATTTTCATAAGACGGTATATGCACCTTAGGACCCGGCATCATTGGTACTTCTGTTCCAAATATATCCAGTTGTCGTTCTACTTTTTCTACAATTACGGTATCCGGCTGGTATCGTTCCAAATCAGCCATATCATATGGTATCATTCTGGAAAAGTAAGCATTTTCATAATTCTGTGCAAAAAAAGGAAGCAGACTTTCTCCAAAAGAATCTCTATACATTAAAAGATTCCCTTTCCCAAATTCATTATAGGTTTGAATCCAATCATCCATATTACTTTTCACATCATTCACATAATCAAATGTATAGTCAATATCATAAATGTAATTTTCTTCTTTGTTCGTCACCGCAGGATATAACAATTCATCTAAATCACCTGTATGATCCTTTACAATCTGAAAATCACAATTTGCATAAGAATCATGTGCAATCCCTCCATAATCCAGTATTTGATTATAAACAATTAATGCTCCCTTATTGTTCCAATGGGTGTCTCTTTTAAAATACAAAACATCATCATTTGACTTCAAATTAGAAACTACATCAACCGAATGAATTCCTGCTTCATGAAAACGCTGCTGTAAACGCTCCAAATTACTCTCTTCCACCTTGGAATAGTAATATGGCATATTCTCCCCATATAAAGTATTTTTATTAGGAGCAATCACCAATAAAAATTGACTTCCATGTTCTTCAACAAAAGCTTGCAATAGGGTTATATTATGAACAATATTATTTAATTCCCGTTCACTTAGCTGATTCGTGCTTGTATAATCTTCTACACTTCCACCAAAATACAGCCATCCATTTTTTCCAATCACTACCTGGTCTGTAGAACTATAATGTGAAAGTTTATCAAGCACAAATGCATATGCTGTAATCATATTTTGTCGAAATGCCATATGGTCTTCAAACCAGGCTCCTAAGTCAGTTAAATAATTAACATTCACACCGCTTTCTTCATATACCGATGGCCATGGAGCTAACTCTCTTTTCTCTGTTTCTTCTGTTGTTTTACATACGCTCATACCAATAAAAGGAATAAGCATAATCACTATCATCACTACGATATAGATCAAATATTG
This sequence comes from Lachnospiraceae bacterium, assembly GCA_051880435.1. GTDB lineage: Bacteria > Bacillota > Clostridia > Lachnospirales > Lachnospiraceae > CAG-590. Next base: position 62,829 of record JBJENY010000032.1, read on the forward strand.
TTTTCTCATCTGTTTTTCCCTTAAAATCTAAAATAAATAAACGGATTATAACTACCACTTGCTAAATTAAGCATACAAAAAATCAGCAGCAGACCACTTAGCACAAAAGAAATACCCTCTATGTATTTTCCTTGTTTCCTTTTTGTTCCCACTAATTTCGCATAAATCCGATACGGAATTTCCGTACAGCCTATCATAGCAATTATCATTACTTCAATCATAATTGGTGTCAATAATGACAACGTAAAATTCTGATTTACAGTTTCAAAACAAAATCCGGTAAACATTAGTTTTATCATATTCATACCTTGTGAAATATTATCAGCTCTAAAAATGACAAAAGCCAAAATAACAATCAACAAGGTATAAATTCTTCTCATTATTTTGGGTAACCGGTCAAGATGGAAAGCTTCTTCTACCAAAGAGGCGATTCCGTGTATCATACCCCATACTACAAATGTCCAATTGGCGCCATGCCATAATCCGGTTAAAAAAAACACCACTAATTTATTTCGATAAGTAGCAAATTTGCCTTTTCTATTCCCCCCTAATGGAATATATACATATTCCTTAAACCATGTTGATAAAGATATATGCCACCTTCTCCAAAAATCTTTGATACTATCCGCAACATAAGGGTGTTTAAAGTTTTCCAGAAAATGAAAACCAAACATTTGTCCAAGCCCGATTGCCATATCACTGTATCCACTAAAATCAAAATAAATCTGAAACAAATATGCAACAGCACCAATCCATGCACTTATCATATTTAACTGATTTTCCTGTGCTTGAAACACTGCATCTGCAACATACGCCATTTCATTGGCAATCAATATCTTTTTTCCTAATCCAACAACAAATCGACGAAGCCCTTTTGCCACCATTTCACAATCGAAGGGTCTATTTATTAACTGATTTTCTATATCATGATATTTCACAATAGGACCTGCAATCAGCTGTGGGAAAAAAGATATATATAGCATAATATGAAAAAGATTTTTTTGGCATTTTACCTCTTTCCGGTACACATCAACTACATAGGACATAGCCTGAAAGGTAAAAAACGAAATGCCAATGGGCAATGTTAGGTTTACAAAAGAAACCTTCGCACCTGTAAAAGAATTAAAAGTTGCTATTAACATATTGGTATATTTAAATACGACTAATACAAATACATTTGCAATTACCGAGAAAATAAGCCATATTTTTTTCATGATTTGTTTTTTACTATAATCAATAAGTAATCCTGCCAGATAATTAAAAATAGTACTTGCTATCATAAGTAAAACATATACAGGTTCACCATAGGCATAAAACACCAGACTTACTGTCAGCAAAACAAAATTCTTAACTTTTATATTAGGAATCAAATGATAAATAATAAATGTTATTGGTAAAAATACGCAAATAAATGTAATCGAACTAAAAACCACAATACTCTCCTCATCAAAACACACAGTTTCGAAAGAAACTGTGTGTATCCTTTACATGCATTCTGTCTCGTTATCATCTTAAATATGTAAATGGTGTCCGACCAATAGGCATCATATAAAAATTAAGATTTCGGGCAATTTCAGCCTGTGCCTCCGGATCACAAATATAAGCACCATCTACAACAACCCAACCATGTGGTGTATATCCCCCCCGACGGGATGGCACCTGACCTTCAACATACTCCACATTATAACCTAAAAATTTTGCAAGATAATAAAATGCTGCTGCATAACAGTAACAATTACCCCTATGAGTTTCTAATGCTTTCACTGCATAATTCTGACATCTGGTCCATCCTTCCGGAGGTGTCAAATGTCCATTAATTCTTTCATATGTCATGCTATTTACAACATAATCAAAGCAGGCTTTCAAATCCCGTCCAACCATATTGTATACATTTTCACAATCCCGACGCAACCTTAATTCAACTGGATTTCCTGTATAGTTAAAGGAAGTTGCACAAACAAATTTATTCTTTCCATTAATCACTGCATATACATGAACATTGTATAACCCAATCTCCAAATGGTTCATCATATCCGCTGTTGCTTTCCAATGTCTGCCATCCACACGTTCCCCATTATACCAATAAGCATCATTTTGTCCGTCAACATCCCCCCATACGGCAAAAGATACAGACGTAGCACCAACAATACCCTTGGCGTCTAATTGGACGCTTATTTCATCAGACAAGGTTCTGGCAATGGCAATTGGCATAGCATTAATTTCCGTTACCGTTGCTGATGCATTTTTCAAAGCCTGAGCAATATTTCTTTTATCACATCCCCAGACCTGCACACAATAATTTCCCTTTTCACCGTTATGATAAGATGCGTCAATTACACAGGTCCAGATCCCCTCAACCTTGGATAAGGTATACCAACGCAAGTCATCTTTTCCATTTTTTTCAGTCCAAACAGCAGCCTTAACGGTCTTCATTCCTGCAGGTGATTTGATTCCTGTCGCAGTAAGCTTGATATAACCCTTATTATTTGTTCTTGTGGACACTGTAACAGTTCCCGTAAAGCCGTCCACTTTACAGGTTTTATTTCCAACAAAAGATTGCACACCATTCACAACTTTATAACATAATATTTGATATCTTCCTGCCTCTTTATGGTTAGAAACCGGTACATCAACAGTCCAGGTTTTCCCATCAACCTTTGTGGCTTGATACCAAATCATGTCATTCTTACCATTTCGTTCACACCATACCGCAAAACGTACATGACTAATATTACCTGATGCATTTAACAAAGAAACCGTAATTTGGGATTGGTTCTCTGATAACCGAACCCTTACCACATTCTTATCAATTTTCTTTACATCCCATTTTTTTGCTATGATATACTGTTCCACACCTCTGGCATCTTTTGCATAAATAAGTGCAACGTAAGTACCTACATCATAATTATGTTCTGTAATATCCACATCACAGGAATAGGTTCCATTCCCATTCGTGCTTAAGGTTTGCCATTTCAAATCATCTTTTCCGTTGTTTTCACTCCACACTGCTGCTCTTACAGAAACAATACGGGTAGTGGAAGAAAAACCACCGGTTGTGATTCTATACTTGCCTTCATTTGCATTTACATCAGAAATGCTAATTGTTGCATTGGAGCAATTCATACCTTCAACTTGAAAACTTTTTTCACTCACATATTTAAGCTCACCATTAACACTTGCATAAATATGACTGATATATTCTCCAACTTCAAATTTGTGTTCCGTAATATCCACATCATATTTCCAGGTATGAGCATTTACCTTTGTTGCAACTCCCCAGACAATATCATCCTGCTCATTTTTCTTTGTCCATGTAGGAACATAAATTTTTGTTATATTATCACAATTCACATCCGGTAAAACAAAATTATTAAGCTGCACAGTATAGATTTTCTTACTTCCATTGGGATTTACGGTAATATAGTTTTTCTTCATGGGATTAGCAGTAAAAGTTGTTTTTGCCACACACTTTACCGGTTTACCATTCACACATCCATATGCATGTACATTGTATGAACCACTTTCACCAAAATGATCTAATAAACTTACTAACGCTGCATAATTACCATCGGAAGAAGCCTTCAACGGATACCAGATCAAATCATCCTGTCCATTTTTTTCACTCCATACAGCCACCCTATATATATCATATGCCGCATTAAGACTATTTTTATCTAAAATCACTTTATAGGTGCCATTCTTTTCATCTATGGTATTCGTTACCATTGCGGTATCTAACCCCTCTGCAGCAGCTTCAATGAAAGAACTATCCTCTGACTCAGTCCGGATTATTTCTTCTGTTATTTCTTCCTCAGTCGTTATTTCAACCTCGGTTACTATTTCCTCTGAAGCTTGTATTTCTGAGGTTTCTTCCATAGCATCTTCAGTTGTTTCTTCTTCCTGTGTGGCATCTTGTGTTGTATCAGTTTCCTGCTCCCCATTAACTGCCACTTCAGAAATATTTTCAGATGTTACAGCCTCCTTAGTTGCTGCAACAGAACCAAAGCTGGAATTTAATACTAAAAAGCATACTAATATAAACGATAAAAGTCTTTTCATTTGTTCATTCTCCCGTCATCTTCATGTGAATTATTATGTAAAAATATCAATACTAATTTCCTATGTCAAATAATACCCGCTCTATTGAATCTACCTGAAAATGCCACCACTCAGAATCAAGAGTAGAAAATCCACAATCCACCATTCTTCCTCTCATATATTCACCATGGCTTGTTTCTTCATTTGCACCTGATTTCCAACTATCATATGCGGAGCTGGCATCTAAGGTATGAATTTTAGATGGCATGGATATTTCTTTTCCTGTTTCCTTGTCTAACAAAGTCATGTCAATGGCAACACCATAATTATGGGCTGATGTACCTTGTGCAAGAAAAGCACCCACACCATATCCACCGAAATATTGATTTTTTAAGGCTTGTCCTTCACTTGTTTGCAAAAAGCCATTTAATCCATCCCTTATTTCATCAGTAACAGTCTTGGGACGGTATGCATCCACCACTTTTATGGAATATCCATCTTTCAAAAACAGTTGTTGTGCTTTTAGTAATTTTTCAGCAACTTCTACCCGTAACCAGGCTTCCTCTCCTTTTACAGCAGCCTCTCTAACATATAACTGTTTTTCGGTTAATCCTGTAATTTTACTTCCCCCAATATTGAAATAGTTAGGTGTTTGAGCTAATCCCAAATCTATTTCTAAAGAAGGAATATATTGTTTAATATTTATCAAACAGTTTTTTGATGGTATCCAAAGCTCATTGCCGTCATGAACAATTTTAAAGAAACCGGAATCCATATCCTCTATTTGAAATTCCATATTGGCAGGTAACGTAATCTTTTTATTATTAGAAGGACTACCATACGCATCTGTTTCAACACCTGTTCTTAAAACACAATTTGTAATAATCCCTGCTTCTTCTTCCACAATTTCCTTTTCCGTGGCCCGTTCCGTTTTATATTCCCACTTTGGCAAAGTAGTATTTTTTTCTTCCTCTCCTGTGTGAGTTCGATAATACTCTCTATCTGTTTTCGTATACGAAATACTTTCACATCCAAGCAATCCGCACACAATCACTGATAATATCAATATCATACTCAGTTTTTTCATATTCTACCTACTTTCGTATCAGATTAAGTGCCTTCATACAATTTGTTATCACCGCATACGTAACATTACCACCAAATTCCCCATCAAAAGTCCAGGAAATAGGTTCCAGACTTTCAACAATAATTTTAGATGCCTTAAATTGATACATATACTCAGGATTAATTTCTCCCATGAAATAAGCTGTTGCTGAAGCCTGCAAATCAATGGGATTTGTAGGATATTTAACAAACAATGCTTCAAACAGACCATCATCAAATTCAGCCATTTTTGCATTAGGCGTTGGCATTCCTCCTATTTGGGATGCATTTGTAACCATACCAATAAAAAAATCATCCTCAATCACATTATTGTCATACGTAATTTTCATATGATAAGGTGCAAGACTTGGAAGTTTTTTAATCGCTTCTAACACATAAGCCGCATGACCAATATTATTTTTAATCTCCTGAGGAGTCGTATATGTTACTTCAGTAAATGCACCAAATGCAGCCACATAACTAAAGTAATCCCCGTTAAAGGAGCCAATATCTGTAGGTTTGGGTCCATACTTTAAAATTCTTTTTGTAGCACGAATAGGATCTCTGGGAATGCCTAAACTACAGGCAAAATCATTGGTAGTTCCACAGGGAATATATCCAATGGGAGTATCACAACCACATCGCATACACCCTTGCGCCACTTCATCCATGGTCCCATCTCCTCCGGCGCAAACAATCAAATCATAAAGCCATCCCTCTTCTGAAACAATTCGGGTAGCATCTCCCTTTGACTGTGTGGGATATACACGTACGTTATAGTCCGCCTTAACAAACATATCTACAATTTCAAATATTTTAGAACGAATTGCCTTCTTTCCTGCAGAAGGATTGATAATAAATAATAGATTTTTCATACCTGCTCCTAGTTTGAAATATAAGAATAAAAATATTGTTTCATAAAAAACACTACCAATATACCATAAAAATATACAGTCCACAATCCTGTTGTAAACTTCCCGCAAAGCAAAAGCTTCCGTAGTTTCCGTCACTATTTTAAAAATTGACTAAGCTTTATATCGGGCTAAAAACTGCTCATATCCCTGGTTTCTTAATTTACAGCTTGGACAATGTCCACAGCCATCCCCTTTTACTCCGTTATAACAGGTAAGGGTTTCATTTCGAACCAGTGAAAGACCGCCCAAATCATCCGCCAATTTCCATGTATCAGCCTTATCAATCCACATTAATGGCGTTTCGATACAGAAATTGTAATCCATTGCTAAATTTAAAGTTGTATTTAATGACTTAATAAATACATCCCGACAGTCAGGATAACCGGAAAAATCGCTTTGGGATACGCCGGTTACCAAATCTGTAATACCTTTTTGTTTTGCAAATACTGCCGCAAAGGTTAGAAACAGCATATTACGACCATCTACCACACTGTTTGGAGCACCCTCTAAAGGAGCATTTTCATCAACAGCAATATCTTTTCTTGTCAAAGAATTAGGTGCTAACTGATTCAGAAGGGACATATCCATCACATGCCACTCTACACCTAAGGATTCTGTAATTTTCTTTGCACAATCTAATTCTCCCTTATGACGTTGTCCGTAATCAAAAGAAACTGCTACAACCTCCTGATATCTTTTTAGGGCCCACAAAAGACATGTTGTACTATCCTGTCCACCGCTAAATACAACTACTGCAGCATTTTTATTTCTTGTATTCATATTCATAGTATTTTTCCTCCATTCTGTAACACCATATTATCGATTCATCAGCAAAAACTTATTTTGTAATTCCATATCCTCTTTAAATTTACCCAGATATGTTGTAGTTATGGTTTTTGCAGAAGGTTTTTTAATACCTCTTGCTGTCATGCAGCTATGATTTCCCTCAATATAGACTGCCACATCTAAGGAACCGGTTGCCTTACTAATTACCTCAGCAATATCCGTTCCGATACGTTCCTGCAGCTGTAATCGTTTTGCAACCATATCTGCAATTCGTGCAATTTTACTGAGTCCAATTACTTTACCATGAGGAAGATATGCTACCGTCACTTTCATATCATACATTAATGCTAAATGATGTTCACAGTAGCTGAATATTTCAATATCCTTCACTAATACCATATTCTCAGAACTGGTGCTTGGAACATCAAAATTTTTTGAAAACATGGCAGCAATTTCATCATTGGTATAATTCATTCCTTCAAATACTTCGCTATACATTCTTGCAACACGATCCGGTGTTTCTTTTAAACCTTCTCTGTCAGGGTCATCTCCTAATGCAACAAGAATTCCTCTTATATGCTCTTTAATTGCTTCCTGGTCAATTGCCATTTTATATCCTCCTAACTAAAACCTGCCTTAACTAAAATATAACGATATCGATACGTTCCATTACTTTTTCAAACACCTCTTTGATTTGGGTCCCATATATATTTATGAAGCTGTAGCTGAATATTAACACCATTCAACTTGTTTTCCACTAAAAATTCTACCATTTCCTTTGGGTCAATTTTTCCAAAGCATGGACTAAAATAGATACCGCAGCCTTTTTGCAGCAACCCGTACTTTTCTATTATTGTTTTACCGGTTTCTAACTCATCTGTTCCACCAACAACAAACTTTACAGTATCCTCTTTACGAAGATTACTAAAATTATCCGGAAACATGTACTGTTCCATTCCGCTTACTTTTGTTTTGTAATCAACTGTAAAGGTTACATGTGCAAACCCCATATCCAAAAACGGTTTTATATCTACACTGCCATTGGTTTCTATTTCAATTCGATAATCAATCGCTTTCTCCATTAGATGATTGCTTTCTTTTTCTATTTCACAAATTTTTTCTTCTAGCAAGCGAAGGAATTCCGGCATTTCCTTTTGAAGAAGAGGTTCCCCTCCTGTTAAGGTTATATTTTTCACCCCTTCGGATAATATTATGTCAACCAATTCACAAGGTGCATATTCTTCATAAGAAACAGTCTTTTCATTTGCCCATTTGGTATCACAATACTCACAATTCAAATTACAACCGGCAAAACGAACAAACAAAGCCAATTGTCCTGCTTTTTGTCCTTCACCATTAATACTTACAAATCGTTCAACTACTTTCATACTATCTACTATATCCTGCACAATTATTTGGTGTTTCAAACACTTTTACTAATACAACCTGATATCCCTTATCTTCCATTTCATCATAAAAATATTTTGCCAGATTTTCTGCCGTTGGACGAAATGGAAGTTCAATCAATCTAAATTCTTCCTCTAGCAATGCTTCTTTTGTTTTATCCTTTAAGCTATTTTCTTCAATAATCAGACTATGGTCTAACTCATCTGCCAAATCCTTTAAATCAGACTTTAATGTTTTAAAATCAACAATCATTCCACGAATTTGACCTTCTTTTTCTACATCCTCTGATGCAACTGTCACCTCCACAGTCCAACGATGACCATGAATATTACTGCATTTTCCTTCGTATCCTTTTAAAAAATGTGCACTGTCAAAACTTGCACTGGTTTGTAATGTATACATATAACTCCTTTCAAAAACCACAAATCATAGGCGTTTGCGAAACTCATTTGAAATTTATATTAGTTGTGAATTTTAACAACATAAACATAATCTATATGAGTTTCGCAAATGTCTAACTGCAAATCAAAACCTTCATAAAACTTCATACAATTACAACATTTATTAACTATCAATATATGAAATAAATAAAAAACGCTTACATTCACCAGTCTGAATGTAAGCGCAATACTTCTATCCTTCAGCCCTAGTTTTATTTATAGACAGGATGGTACTAATGAACTGTCTTATGAATCATATATGAAGCTATAAACCTAAAATATTACGAACTGTAGCTTCCATTTCACTCTTATCACATACTGTATCATGTAAAACTGCAGCACTTCTGATATCCTCAATCGCCTGAGGAATCTTAACACCTGATAACTTATTAAGCTCATCTACCAACTCGAAATCACCCTGTGATGCATACTTTGGATCAATTGCTTCCATAACACTTCTGGTAAACTTATAAGGACTGGCTGTCGAAGCAATAACAGTAGGTGTCTTGTCACCGGTAGAAGCAACATACTTTTCATACACAGCAGCAGCTACTGCAGTATGGGTATCCATAATATATCCTTCTGCCTCATATACCTTCTTAATTGTCCGGGCACATTCTGCTTCACTGGCATAGCCACCGGCAAACTCAGAAAGATTTTTCCTCATCTCATCAGTAATCTCATATTTACCTTCTGTTGTAAGGGCTTTCATTAACTGTGCATTCTTTGCAGCATCATCACCTGCAATCTTGTAAATCAAACGTTCAAGATTGCTGGAAATCAAAATATCCATAGATGGTGAAGTTGTTAAAATAAACTCACGGTTACGATCGTAAATACCGGTTTCAAAGAAATCAAATAATACTTTATTTTCATTGGATGCACAAATAAACTTTGCAATTGGAAGACCCATTTCCTTTGCATAATATGCAGCCAAAATGTTTCCAAAGTTACCGGTAGGAACAACAACATTAATTTTATCTCCGGCCTGAATGGTTCCATCAGCAACCAAACGTGTATAAGCATATACATAGTAAACCATTTGCGGAACTAAACGACCAATATTAATAGAGTTTGCAGATGAAAACTGGAAACCTTTATCATCCATTGATTTTGCAAGCTCTTTGTCATTAAACATGTTCTTAACACCTGTCTGGGCATCATCAAAGTTACCGATAATGCCAACTACAGAGGTGTTATCACCCTTTTGCGTTACCATCTGTTTTTCCTGAATCGGACTGACTCCATTCTTTGGATAAAATACAATAATTTTTGTTCCCGGAACATCTGCAAAACCGGCAAGAGCAGCTTTACCGGTATCTCCGGAAGTTGCTGTCAAAATAACAATATCGTTCTTTATATTATTCTTCTTTGCAGATGTTACAAGCAAATAAGGAAGAATAGAAAGTGCCATATCCTTAAATGCAATTGTAGCGCCATGGAACAATTCCAAATAATTTGCCCCCGCCTTCTTAACAATCGGAGCAATCTCTTTTGTATCAAACTTTTTATCATAAGCATTGTTAATACAATACTTTAACTCATCCTCTGTAAAATCCGTTAACATTCTGCTCATTACTTCATATGCAACTTCCTGATAAGACATATTTGCCAAATCCTTTAAATCAACATCTAATGCAGGAATATGATCCGGAACAAACAAGCCACCATTTTCTGCCAGACCTTTTAAAATAGCCTGAGATGCTGTTGCTGTTTCATTACTGTTTCGGGTACTCTTATAAATTACTGCCATATTTTTATCCTCTTTTCTTGTAATAATATATCTTTATCATATAACCTTACGATATGCAAGCATTATCACATATCATTTTAATCATAATAAAATACTTCCATGTTACGTTTTCCCCAACGGACTGCCTCCGCATGGGTATAAAAAAACATATCAATGTGATTTCCAACAATTGCGCTACCAACATCTTCTGCAACATATACCTGTCCATTAATAACAAGTCTTGTTCCAAAAGGAATGACATTGGTATCAACAGCAACAGTACGATTTGATGTTGGAATTGTTCCGCTTGCTGTACGGTTTCTTCCGGAATATACACCACAGCATACACGACAGGTACAGTAAGCTGTAATACTAAAAATACCTAAGCTGGCACCATGATGATCTGCCATTACTCGTTCTCCAATAGCTCCACCATTTGTTGCAGTAGCACCAAAACCCAAATCGCTACTATCTCCTACATCAATATAACCAATGTCCAAATTACGTCCTAATATGGAATCTGCAATTTCCCGTACTCTTTGATGTCTTGCTGCTTCAGCCGCGGCTGCCTCCGCCTGCGCTCTTTCTATGGCACGCCTTGCCTCCTCTTCCTGCTGTTCCTTAAGGTCTTCATAGGCAAGTATACCAGAAGACCAATTTTCCATTGCAACAACATCATTCTTCTTTCGAATTTCTTCCATTCGTTGTCCTTCATAATAGGAATCCAGATAATCCATCTGGGAAAGATAAACGTCATCTAAATAACCGTATTTCATAGTTTCATAATCAACCTTTTGTACCCGGGACAATTTTTTTGTTTCGGACACACCCTGACTATAATAAACATTGTCTGCGGCATTAGACAGGCTTACCATTTTCCCCGGCAACTGCCCTGATTGTGCTACTACCCTATATCCAACGAAAATAATTGCCACTGTTGTAAGTAACAACACAATAATACCTATTATTGTAGAAATCTTTACCTTTTTTTTCATAAGTCATCGCCTTTAATCAAACAATAAATATGTATAAACCAAAAAATAAACATCACAGATACCAACGATACCTGCAAAACATTTTATTATCACCTCATAATCCTATACATTATAAATTTTATCAATATAAAGGTCAAGTTTTTCATTTCATAATTGCTTTTTTTCTACCCACCATATATCATAAATACAAATAAATTGTCAGGAGAAAATTATTATGCTAAAGGGAGTAACAAAAGCCACACAAAAAAATGGTACCATTTATTTTAGAGCTTCTATTTCTATTAAGGCTAAGCATATCAGCCTCGGAAGTTATAAAACCGAATCTCTTGCCCATAATGCATACGTAGAAGCTGTAGATATCATAAGAGAAAAAAAATATACGCTGGATGATTATAATGACAATTTTACTTTAGATTTTTCAAAATTTATATCTTTATTAAACTACCAAAATACAGGGCTATATTTCAAAAATCCAATCTATTTACAAAGTGGTTTTTTTTATTACTATATTTCAAAAGACCAATATCTGATTTTTGACAGAGAGGATTTATTTTACTATGCAAATCACAAAATCCAAAACAGAGGTGGTTACTTTTTTGTATATGATTATGGAAGTCAGTACAATATTTTAAATCGTTATCATATAAAAAATTATGCCAAAAAAGGGATTGATTATATATTTGTAAACCATAATGATTTTGATTTCCGTTATGAAAACATAAAAGTAATCAACGAATATATGGGCGTATCTGAGAAAACTGAAGAAACTGCACAACATCATATATATTATGAATGTATCATTCATATAAGGGGAAACTATATTGTAGGACGATATCCGGATAAAATATCAGCGGCAATCGCGTACAACAAGGCTGTTGATACGTTAGCGCAAAAAGGTATCAAAAAAAAATATATCAAAAACTATATTACAGAATTATCGTCCAAACAGTATCGCCAGCAATACGAACAAATTACTATTTCTTCAAAAATTTTAAATTATTCAGAGTCATTTGCAAACAAAAATGAAATATGTTATGATTCCTAAGACTTAGACAAATGATCGCGGCTGCAAAGCCGAAAGGCTGCAGGTGAGGAAAGTCCGGGCTTCATAGGGCAGTGTGCCGGATAACGTCCGGTGGAGGCGACTCCCAGGCTAGTGCAACAGAAATAAACCGCCAGATATCTGGTAAGGGTGGAAAGGCGAGGTAAGAGCTCACCGCTGTCTTGGTAACAAGGCA
>JBJENY010000033.1:0-21745 GCA_051880435.1 Lachnospiraceae bacterium
AACATCGTTGGGTTGGTCTACCCTTAAAAATCCTACTGTAAATTTACGCTATCAAGTTCGCTTTGGCGGGTTGTAATTAACATTTTGTTTTGTTATAATGTAGCTACAAATGTAAACCTTTGTAATAAAGGGTAAAAGGAGGATATCCAGCCCTTGAATAAGTAAGGGCGGAAGTAGGAAAGAAATGCTATATCCTTGTTAGGATAATTCAAACGGGGATATAGGGGACAGCTCTTTATTCTCGTTTTTTATATAGATAATAAATGAGAATAAAGGAGGAACTGCTATGGAGTTTGAGTGGGACGAAAACAAAAACCAAAAGAATATTGAAAAACACGGTATTTCATTTGATATTGCCAAGTTTGTCTTTGAAGATTATGATGCTATTGAAATCTATGATGATTTGCATAGTCAAGACGAAGATAGGTATATTATTATTGGAATGGTTGGAGATGTTCTTTATGTTGTTTACACCATGAGGAAAGAAAAAATCCGCTTAATTTCAGCTCGATTAGCGGATAATGATGAAAGGAGGCTATATTATGATTACAAGAGTTTGTATTAAGCAAGGCGATAAGCCGACAAAAGAAATGTTACAACAGGTCAAATTGGCTTCCGAAAAGCCGATTGTGTATGATGAAGATTGTCCTAAATTAACTTCTGGTCAAATCAAGGCTTTTGAATGTGCGGTTAGACAAAGGAATCGTAGAAGAAAAGTCAATTAACCACAAATAAAGGAAAGACTTACGCACAAAAGTAATGCGTAGGTCTTTTTTTGTGATATTTTCAAGCTAAATGCAACACTAACTTTTTTCAAAGTAACTGCAACAGGGTGTTGCATTTACCTTGCAAATTTACAAAATAAGAAAATATAGATATTTGGTATGTACACTTCTGGAAAATTGTGTTAAAATCAAAATAGCTATAGGTATGTCCTACAGCTAGTGAAACAGTTCACATTCTTTCACACGGAGGTGAAAGAGATATTTTTACAAGGAGGGTAATATTATGGACATGAATGGAATTGCAAATGTGCAGTCATCCGCAGGGGTATATACCGGATATCAAAGTACTTCCGGTAAAAAGGAAAAGGAATCTGTAGAGAATTCAGTTGAACAGGGTGCTGTATATGAAAAATCAGAACAGAATACGGAAAAGCCTGCTACTTATTCCATTAACAAGATGAGCAAGGAAGAACGGGATGCATTGGTAACACAGTTAAAAGAGGACCAGGCAGCCAGACAGGAAAGTCTTGTTAATCTTGTAAAACAAATGATGGGTAAACAGGCAGATGTGGCTACCATAGCAGGAGACTTTGGCAATCTTTCAGAGGAAGAAGAGGCTTCCATGTGGAAGTTTATTGCCAGCGGTAAATATACGGTAGATGAGGCTACAAAGAAACAGGCACAGGAAGATATTGCTGAAGACGGTTACTGGGGTGTAAAACAGACCTCACAGCGTTTGTTTGATTTTGCCAGTGCATTAGCCGGTGATGATGTTGATAAAATGAAAGAAATGCAAAGTGCAATGGAGAAGGGCTTTAAGGAAGCAACTAAGCTTTGGGGAAAAGACCTTCCACAGTTATCTCAGGATACATTAAAAGCTGCAAATCAATTATTTGATGACTATTATGCATCTAAGAATCAGCCGACAGACGTTCAGGCGTAGGATGGCATGATATTAACAGGAGGAATGACCATGGCGGTTAGTATTGGTTCTATGTTTTCCAGTCTATCTGGGAATCAGACAATGAACAATAATACAACTTCATATCAGGGATTAAGTCTTGGGGATTATGCAGCGATTAAGAATGGCAGTTACGGTAAGCTTGTAAAGGCATATTATAAAAACCAGAGTGAGGCAGAAACTGGTAATACCGGTAATAAGACTGATTTTAAACAGAATCTTACTGCAACAAAAGCAAATGCTGAATCATTGAAAAAAGCTTCTGATGCACTAATGAATGCTGACTTATGGAAAAAGAAATCCATATCCTCGAAGGATGAAACAACTGGTGAGACAAAGACCACCAATGATTATGATTGGGAGTCTATTACAAAGGCAGTGAAGTCCTTTGCAGACAGCTATAACAGTGTGTTAACAAAGACTGCTGATTCTACGAATAAGAATGTCCTCCGTAATGGTGTCAGTATGGTGCAGACTACCAATCGTACAGTAGCTAATATGCTTGGTAAGGTTGGAATTACCATTGGAGAAGACAATAAGTTAAGTGTTGATGAAGAAAAGCTGAAGAAGGCCGATATCAGTGACTTAAAGACCTTATTTTCCGGTCAGGGCTCTTTTGCAGACCAGATTGCAACAAAGGCATCAGCAATTGCAAGAGCTACACAAAATAGCAGTGGCATTTATACAAGGAATGCAACCTATGCCAATCAGGTTAATAATTTAATCGCCGGCAGTATTGATACAATGATTTAATTATATATAATAACATAAGGTATGCGAAGGACAGCAATAGAAAATGCACTTCGTATGATAGTAAAAATGAAAGCGCTTCGGTTTGAAGCGCTTTTTAGATTGTTGAGAAGAAATGATTCCATAATAATAAAATTCCTAATACAACAATATTTAATATGGTAAAATATCCAATGTAGGAAAGTCTTTTTTCCGGATATTCCTTTGCTAATATTTTATAACTGATTAAATTAGCCATGGATGCAATTAACGTACCTAATCCTCCTAAGTTTGTGCCTACTAAAAGTGCTCTTATGTTATCTGTAAAGCCGGAAAGAAGAATGGCGGCAGGAACATTGCTTGTAAACTGACTTGCCAGTATAGAGGTGAATAATTCATTTTTTTCAACCATATCCGATAACCAGTGATGGATAGAAGGTATTCGGCTAATATTGCCCATGAAAATAAATAAAAAGGTAAAGGTTAATAATAGATAATAGTCTGGTTTTTTGATTGTTGATTTATCAAAAATTAGTACCAGTAATAATGTAATTGCCAGTGTAATGCCATAAGGAATGACATGGGAAATTGTTGCAAGGGAAAGAAGAAAAAGTAAGAGATACAATGCTATTTTCATTTTTGCCCTTTGATCAATTATTGTTTCATCCTTTACTAATGCCTGAGTTGGCTGTTTTCCTGTCAATATCAAAATAGCAACGACAATACTCAGCAAAGAAACAAGAGAATATGGCAACATTAACTGAAGAAATTCAAAAAAGTGCATATTACTTTGGGCATACAGGTAAAGATTATGAGGATTGCCAATTGGGGTTAGCATACTGCCTAAGTTTGCTCCGATGGTTTGAAGTACAATAATTGGAATCAAATATTGTTCTAAACCTGCCATTACTAAAATCTCAATGGTAAAGGGAACAAAAGTAATCAGTGCAACGTCATTTGTGATTATCATGCTGAGGAAAAAACATAATAAAACTAATACAAAGGCAAGACTTTTGATAGAGCTTGTCTTTTCTAATAAGAAAATACCAATTTTTTTAAAGATTCCTAATTCCTGTAAGCCTGCCATAACTAACATAAGACAAAGTAAAATACTAAGTGTCCGGTAGTCTATATAATCTATGTATTCTTTGTCAGGGTGAATGATGATAGCGGAAAGGATTGCTAATATCATTGAAATGAAAACAACTGTTTCTTTTGTAATAAATTGTAACAGTATATCTTTAACTTTTTTCATGAGTATTTCCTCCCGATACATGTATTATATAGGAAATTGCAAAACTCATTTGAAATTTGCAACAAAAACAGAATTTTGATGAGTTTCCCAAAGGTCTACATATATTATACAAAATATGATTGGATATAAAAAGAGAAATGTAAAAAATATGTAAAATAGTGGGAGGCTTGGTGAAGAGGAAGGCTTTCTCTTTACACAAAAATTTTTTTATGATATAATTCCGAACGAATGTTTGTTTGCAAAATAACCAATATATGGTATTATGCTTGTATGTTTTTTTCCATATATGGTAGCATTTTGTATATTTGTCAAATGGAAAGAAATGATAATGAGAAAAGAAAGTAGTAAAAGGTGGTTTGTATGGCGTATAGTGCAAAGGATATTGAAGTATTAAAGGGGTTAGAACCGGTAAGAATGAGACCCGGTATGTATATTGGTAATACCGGACGTTCGGGACTTAACCATCTTGTGCAGGAATTAATTGATAATGCTGTGGATGAACACTTGGCAGGCTTTTGTAATAACATATTTGTAACGATTAATGAAGATGGCTCTGCAACAGTAGAAGATGATGGTCGTGGTGTACCGGTAGATATGCATGAGGAAGGGGTACCGGCGGAACGTGTTATTTATACCGTCCTTCACTCGGGTGGTAAATTTAATGGAAACACCTATAAGATTTCAGGTGGATTACACGGTGTTGGTTCTGCCGTTGTGAATGCCTTATCAGATAAATTGATTGTAGATGTATATCGTGATGGTTATGTTCACCATGACACCTATGAGCGGGGGAATCCTACCACGGAATTGGTAGATGGTTATTTACCAAAAGAAAAAGTAAAAGGAAAGAAAAGTGGTACCATTGTGACCTTGTATCCTGATGGAACAATTTTTGAAACAACAAAATTCAAAGCGGATGCCATTAAGCAGCGTATCAAAGAAACGGCTTACTTGAATCCGGAATTGACAATTACGTTCCAGAATAAAAGAGATGGACTGGAACCGGTTGTATTTCATCAGCCCGGGGGATTAACTGCATTTGTGCAGGATATCTCGGAAGGTCTTACCTTTACAACCCCTACCATTTCTCTTTCCGGAGAATCCAATGATATTAAAGCGGATATTGCATTTTTAATGACAGAGGACGGGGATGAAACAGTAATCGGATTTACCAATAATATTACAAACCCGGATGGTGGTACCCATGTTGCGGCTCTAAAGTCTGCCTTTGCAAAGATTATTAATAATTATGCAAGAAATGAATTAGCCCTGTTAAAGGAAAAGGATGCAAACTTAACAGGTTCCGATATTCGTACCGGTATGCAGGCTGTTATTTCCATCAAGCATCCGGATCCACAGTTTGAAGGTCAGACGAAAACAAAGCTTTCTAATACTGATGTTACAAAGGCAGTAGAAGATATTGTAAAGGAACAACTGACTGTATATTTTGACCGTAATTACGAAGTATTAAAAACCATTGCAGACCGTGCAGTTGAGATATCCAAACGAAAAGCAAAGGAAAAATCCAAAGTGAATCTTGGCAAGATGTCCTTTGAAAGTAACGGAAAGCTGGCAAAACAGGAATCAAACGAAGCAGACAAATGCGAAATCTTTATCGTAGAGGGTGATTCTGCCGGTGGTTCTGCAAAGAAAGCCAGAAACAGAAAATATCAGGCAATTCTTCCATTAAGAGGTAAGATATTAAATGTTGAAAAACAAAAATCCGACAGTGTGTTATCCAATGCAGAAATCCAAACTATGATTTATGCCTTTGGATGTGGTGTTGGAGAAGGCTTTGGTAGAGATTTTGATATTACAAAGCTTAATTATGACAAAATAATAATTATGACAGATGCGGATGTGGATGGTGCCCATATTGCTACACTGATGTTAACATTTTTCTATCGTTATATGCCGGAGCTGATTACGGAGGGACATGTGTATCTGGCAAATCCTCCTTTATATGGCATTAAAGAGGGAGATAAGACAGTCGCTTATTTGTATTCCGATGCAGAACTAGAAAAGTATCGTAATACCCATAAGAAAAAATATGTGGTACAGCGATACAAAGGTCTTGGAGAAATGGATGCTTCCCAGCTTTGGGACACAACCATGAATCCGGAAACCCGTATTTTAAAAAGAGTCAGCATTTCCAGCCAAATGGAAGCCAATCAGTTGACCTCTGTATTAATGGGTAGTGATGTAGCTCCCAGAAAGGCATATATTAATGAACATGCAAAGGAAGCAGTTTTGGATTTGTAGTTTGCTTTATGAATATCATGCAGATAGGATGTTATGCACATAATAAATGATGCAGATATAAACGCATATAAAATATATTACACATATTATTTGTTGACGTTACAAATATGTTGTGTCGATATAGGGGATATGTGTTTACAGTAGTTGGAAACATATAATGAAATAGAGAAAAAGGATAAGATTATGAGTGAAAGATTACAAGAAGTAGAATTTGAATCGGAAATGGGTCAGGCATATGTGGATTATGCCATGAGTGTTATTACAGACCGTGCCCTTCCGGATGTAAGAGACGGTTTGAAGCCGGTTCAAAGAAGAGTCATTTATGCAACCAGTCAGTTAACAAAATCAAATACACCCCATCGTAAATGTGCCCGTATTGTTGGTGATACTATGGGTAAATATCATCCACACGGTGATGCTTCCATTTATGAAGCATTAGTGAATATGGCCCAGTCATGGAAATTAAATGTTCCATTAATTGATCCACATGGAAATTTTGGTGCAGAGGATGGTTCCGGTGCAGCGGCAATGCGTTATACAGAAGCACGTATTGCGGAATATACAGAATCAGTCTGTATGAACGATTTAAAGTATTTTAAGGATGAATTTGTTCCAAACTTTGATGAAACAGAATCAGAGCCTACCGTGTTACCTTTTCAAGTTCCTAACATGTTAATTAGTGGTGCAAAAGGTATTGCTGTTGGTATGGCAACAAACATTCCTCCTCATAATTTGGGCGAGGTAATTGACGCAACTATTTTATATATAGAAAATCATGGCAATGTGACAACGGAGGAACTGTTAGAGGTAATGCCGGGACCGGATTTTCCTACTGGGGGATATATTAATGCTTCAAAGGATCTGTTATTAGAAACTTATGAAACAGGCCTTGGAAAGCTTCGTGTAAGAGGTAAGATAGAGATTCGTGATGCAGGATATGGAAGAAAATCTATTTGTTTGACAGAGATTCCATATACAATGATTGGAAGCACCTATCAGTTTATGCAGACGGTTGCGGAGCTTTGCCGTAAGAGAGAATATGCGGTATTAGAAAAAATTGATGATGTAGCTGACCGCAGTAGTCAGGATGAAACCTGCTTTGCCATTGATGTCAAACGTGGAACTACCGATGAACAGATTCAGGAAATTATTGATATCCTGATGAAGAAAACGTCTTTAGAAGAGACATACGGCGTTAACATCAACTGTTTGAATAAGGGAACTGCAGAGGTAATGGGAATTAAACGGATTCTCAAGCTGTATACTGAATTTAAAACAGAAAACTATAATAAAAAATATGCCAAGCTGTTAAAGGAACAGCAGGATATTTTAGAAGTAAAAAGTGGTTTGGCTGAAGCAGTTGATTGTATTGATTTAATTATTGAAATATTGCGAGGCTCCAAGAAAAAGGCTGATGCAAAAGCATGTCTTATGTATGGTGATATTTCAAAGATTACGTTCCGTTACAAAGGCTCTGAGGCGGATGCGAAACAGCTTCATTTTACAGAACGCCAGACAGATGCCATTCTTGCAATGCAATTGTCACAGCTTATTGGATTAGAATTAGAAGCTTTGAAAAAGGATATTCTTGATGCCCAAAAGAAAATCAAAGAATACAGTGGATTGTTAGAATCTCCAAAGAAAATGGATGGCAGAATGATTAAGGATTTACAGGAAATCAAAGCCAAATATGCCACTCCAAGAAAGACAGTTATTGAAGATTTTGGTGAGGTGAAGCTTAAGAAGGTTGAATTTGTGAAACAGGATATTGTTGTATTAATTGACAGATTTTTCTATATTAAGCTTGTTGATAAGTCTGTATATGAAAAGAATATGGAACAGATTCAGAAGGAATATCGCTGCTATGCCCAGATGTCTACTGCTGACCGTATTGCTGTTTTTACAGATGAAAACCAGATGTATACCGTGAAGGTTACTGATTTAATTAAGATGATTAATAAAAAGAATACCAATAAAAAGGGAAAAGCTGTTTCTGTAGGTGGTAAGCTGTCAGATAAGGGTATTCAGATATTTGAATGTTGTGGCATGAGTCATGATGCCAATATCTTATATATGGATTCCATAGAAGAAATGATGCATAAAACCTTATTATTTGTATTTGCTAATGGAAAAGCAAAAAGAGTGGATGGTGCAGAATTTGATGTGACCCGTAAGGCCAGCCAGGCGGCGAAAGCATCAGAAGCAATTGCATATATTAGTGCCGTTGAGGACGGTGACCAGATTGTTGTTAAGTCTAATAATGGCTATTATGTAAGAACCGATGTAGACGAAATATCAATTCAGGGAAAGGGTGCCTCAGGTTTAGGGTTAATCCGTCTTGCAAAGGATGACTTTGTGGATTATGCGGCAACCGGACATGTAAGTGGAAGCTTTAGAATTGGCGAGGATGAATATCCATTTACCAGAATCAAACATACAAACCGTAATGTTTCGGGAACAAAGGTTAGATTAAGTTAGGAATCATAGTATATTACCGACAAAACAAGGGAGGAAAGCAATATGATAAATCCGATGGCACTGATGCAGGTAAAAGGCATGTTAGATAAGTTTAAAAATAATCATCCAAAGGTTCCTATGTTTTTATCTGATGCAGCAAGAAGCATGGGAGAGGGAAGTATTATTGAAGTAAGTGTTACTTCTCCGGATGGTAGAAAAATAACAACTAATATGAAGGTAAATCAAGAGGATTTAGAACTGATTGAACAGCTAAAGGCATTTGGAAAAAGTCAGATGTAACTTGCGTTTCAGAATGGTAAAAAGAAAAACAACTGCCATAATGTGATATGTGTCCGGGATTCCGGGTACAATCAAAGTGGTAGTTGTTTTTCTTTTTTTAATAGAAATGATTGAATGAAGTATTATTTCATTTCGTTAAATTCTTCTTCGTCTAACAGTTCTTCGAATTTGTCTTCCACAGCTTCTAATTCTTCTTTTGTTTCAATATCAGATAATTCGGTGTTTTCACCATCTGACCAATAACGATACAGGAAGTATTCTCCCTCTTCATAACCATCAACAGCTGTTTGTGGCATTAAAGCCACATAGAATTGTTCCTTAACAGGAAAAATTGCGAGAATATCACATTCAATTTCTGCTCCGTCATCAAGAAATAAGGATATGGTATCCTCTGTAATTGTTGTTTTTGTAATATAATCTTTTTCTTTGCTCATATTGATTTCCTTTCTTTGTAATTTCTATGAATTGATTTGCAGCATTTCAATAAAATCTTTTTCAGAAATGGCACGACTAAAGAAATATCCTTGTAATATGTCGCAGGTGTGACTTTGAAGAATACGAAGTTGTTCTAATGTCTCTACACCTTCTGCAATTACTTTAATATTTAACTTGTGTGCCAGCTTAATAATTGTTTCTGTAATATACTGATCGTTTTCATTATTACAAATATTATCAATGAAGGATTTGTCAATTTTTAATGTGTCGATTGGAATTTTGGTTAAATAACTAAATGACGAATAACCGGTTCCAAAATCATCTAATGCAATTCGAATGTCCATTTCCTTTAATTTTTTAATGAGTGACAGGTTATGGTCAAAATTTTCCATTAATACGCTTTCAGTCAATTCAATTTCCAAATATTTTAGCGGCATGGTTGTGTGTTTTTTCAGGTTTGTAATTGCCTTTAGTAATCGGTCGCCGTGTAATTGTGCGGTTGAAACATTAACAGATATTTGAATTGGTTTAAATCCGGCATCTATAAGCCGTTGATTAAACTGGCAGGCTTCAATTAACGCCCATTCTCCAAGATCATCAATTAATCCGCTTTCTTCCGCAATTGGAATGAATTCATCAGGTGAAACAAATCCTACAATTGGTGCATTTAATCGCATTAATGCTTCGCAACCAACGATTTCTCCTGTGGCAACATCTGCCTGTGGCTGATATAAAAGATAAACGTCTTTGTTTGTAATTGCATTTCTCAATATGTCAATTAAATCGTTTCTTCTATTGATGTCATCTTCCATAGAGGAACTGAAAAATGTATAACTGTTTTTTCCGGAATTCTTAGCATTATACATTGCAATATCTGCGTTTTTCATAAGTTCTGTTAAGGTAGTTCCGTGTTGTGGATAAAGAGCAGCACCGGCACTTAATGTGATTCGGACTGTTTCTTCTTCTAATTCAAATGGTGTGGATGCAATGGAAACCAGTTTAGAAAGAAAATCCTCTAATTTATTTGAATGCTTATAATCATACTTTAAGATTACAAATTCATCACCGCCGTTTCGGGCAAGAATATCTTTTTCGTCCATAAATGATGACAGCTTATCGGCAACAGCTTGTAATAACAAATCACCATAGTCATGTCCAAGTGTATCATTAATGGATTTAAAACCGTCTAAATCAATAAAAATAATGCCATGATTTTTTTTCTTAGATTCAGAATTAGTCAGGATTTCTTCTGCAAATTTGTAAAAAGCCATACGATTGTATAAACCTGTCAATGTATCATGATATGCAATTTCTTCTATGTGTTCATAATTCTTTTTTAATTCTTCCTGATTACTTTCTAACTGATATTGTGCATTTGTGATTTCATTATAGTTTGTTGAAATAATATTCATCATTTCATTGAAGTTTGTGGCAAGAATTTCAAATTCCCCAAACCAGTCTGTATCACATTGTACATCTAACTGACCGTCAGTAGCAGCCTGCATTTTATCGCATAATTCCAGGATTGGATGGGTATAACGGGTTGCAAGATTCTGGCTAATGTACATAGAGATAACAGTAACTACCAGTAATAAAACAATTAACAGGGTGGGAAGGGAAGATACAATTTTTGTATATACACCGGTATCCTGTTTAATAATATAAATCCAATCATATTTGGAAATATAAGAATATCCAAAAATATAATTATTTTCCTGTGTATAAGTATCATTCTTATTAATTGATGCATCCTTTTGTTCTGAAAAAGCATTCATAATATAATTGATAAAATTACATTCTTCTTTTGAATTCAGTTGATATCCTAAAAGGGGATTTCCTTTTTTGTCTACAACAAAATAGCTGTTTTTGTTTCCTGAATTAATATAATTTCCAAAATATTCAGCTGTAACATTGGTTCTTAAAATACCAATGATTTGATTTTTGACAGTTATAGGACATACAATATCTAATGTTTTTTCAGTGAAACGTGAGTCGGAAATTACGCTTACATCTTTGTAATTTGTAATGGGTTCCATCATGATTTCTGTCCAGTCAGATACAGAAGCATTTGAAGATGAGACGACAAGGTAACCATCAATATCATATAAATAGTAATTAACTGTCTGATTAAAATCATTTGCGATTTGTGTAAATGAATTTTTGATACTATTGTAGTTAGATGAACTATTTGTTAATAACACATCAGGCGAGTTGATTTTTTCTAATAAATAGTTTTTTACATCATTGGTGTTTGCTAATGCAGAGGTTTCAATTATCTGTGACTGTAATTTTGAATCAAAAGCCTGACTATA
The DNA here is from genome assembly GCA_051880435.1 of Lachnospiraceae bacterium. Taxonomy (GTDB): domain Bacteria; phylum Bacillota; class Clostridia; order Lachnospirales; family Lachnospiraceae; genus CAG-590. The sequence goes on from JBJENY010000033.1 coordinate 11,437, forward strand.
ATTATGTGCCATGTTTTTGGTGTTTTCTGCATTGATTTGTGCGTATCTTGTGGTAGCTACAATATAGGATGAAATTGCCATGACAATTACGGGAATGATTGCCATTAACAATATAGATGTTTGTAATGATTTTTTAATTGACATTTGTTTTTACCCCTTCGTAATTTCCTCTAAAATTACTTCACATTATAATATAAAGGAGGGGGATTAATCAATTGGAAAATAATCGAATAATTGTTTTTAATATGAATGATAAAATATTTGATTTTTATAGGGGAAATGTGTTAGAATGAGAAGCGTAAGAGTTTATGAATGTAAGAATAATTTACTTACATAGGAGGTAATTATGTTTGGGGTTTATTTTGGTAAATATTTAGCAGACAAAGGGATGCTCACCATGGATCAGTTAGCAGATTTGTTAACAAACAGTGCAAATTCAAAAGTTAAGCTTGGATTGTTAGCTGTTGAATATGGATACATGTCATCAGAGCAGGCAGACGAGGTGAATATGCTTCAACAATTGCAGGATAAGCGTTTTGGAGATATAGCTGTTGAAAAGGGCTATTTAACTGATGATCAGGTGGGAGAATTGTTAGAGAGTCAAGGAGATAGTTATTTACTATTTATTCAGGCTTTAACAGAAAATAATATATTGGCACTTGGTGATATTCAGACAGAATTGAATGAATTTAAGTCTGCAGAAGGATTTACAGCAAAAGATATAGAAGCTCTTAAGAGTGGAGATGTGGATCGTATCACACCAATTTTTATGAAGGATGAAGCAATTCCAAAGTCTGTAAAGGATTATATTTCATTAATGGCAAGAAACTTGGTTCGTTTCATTGATCGGAATTTCCGTATGGAAAGAGTGGAGATAATATCTGCATATCAGACCGAATATTTAGCATCTCAGTCTATGGATGGTGACCATAAGATTTTTGTAGGATTTGGTGGAGATGGAGAAGGAATTCGTAAGATTGCAGAAGGATATGCAAAAGAAGATTTCCCGGAAGTTGATATGGATGTAATAGATGCTGCCTGTGAATTTTTGAATTGTAATAACGGATTATATGCAACAAATGCATGTGAGTCCGGTGTTGAAGTAGATATGGAACCACCGGTAATGAAAGTAGAAGCTGTGGATTTGACATCAGGTGGTGTGATGTACAGAGTTCCAATGACGATTCAAAATGGCGATGTTGATTTGATTATCGGCTTTGATAGTGATGTAACGATGTTGTAAGATACAATAAAGGATAAAATAAAGAAAAAGGAAACGTGATACTATGGCAAAGATTTTGATTGTTGATGATTCAAGAACATCTAGAAAAATATTGAAGGGTTTGTTAGAATCAGCTGGCTATGAAGTTGTAGGGGAAGCGACCAATGGATTAGAAGGATACGAAAGCTATGTTGAACTAAAACCTGATATTGTGACAATGGATATTACAATGCCTGTGTTAGATGGTATTGAAGCTTTGAAGAAAATAAAAGCAGATTATCCTGATGCGAAGGTTGTAATGGTTACTGCAGCAGGTCAGAAGACAAAAATGATTGAGGCTGTTCAAAATGGTGCAGATGAATTTGTGCCAAAGCCATTTGAACCGGAAGTGCTAAAGAAGATTATTGATAAAGTAATTGGTGCATAAATGAAAGAAATCTCTTGGAACAGACCATGAATTGTTGGTGATTCCGGGAGATTTTTTGTTTATCATTTTATTTGACTTATATGCAGGTAATATGATGTTTGATCAGAAAGCCATGGAAAACCTCTTTGTTTTCAGATGGTAATTTTTTCTCTTATGTAGGTAATGTAAGACAAGATGTCCATGACGTTAGTGTATAATTTTTATTGGCAAAAATAAAAAAATTAGGGAAGAAGGAATGAACCCTCTTCCCATGACTTAATAATTGACTTAGTCAGTAAGATAAGTTATGATGATACAAGGTTATTTTTGGTAATTATTTTTATCATTGATAATCGAGAATAAGTAATATTTAAGGTGAAACCAGGAGGAAAATATGAGCAAAGTTAAGCGCGTATATGTTGAGAAAAAGCCTGAATATGCAGTTAAGGCAAAAGAGTTATTCGAAGAATTAACACAGTATTTAGACTTGAAAATTGATAAGGTCAGAGTGTTGATTCGCTATGATGTTGAAAACATTTCTGATAAGACTTATGAGAAAGCATTAAAAACGGTATTCTCTGAGCCTCCAGTTGATTTTGTATATGAAACTACCTTCCCGGTAGAAGATGGTGACCGTGTATTTTCTGTAGAAGCACTTCCGGGACAGTTTGACCAGCGAGCTGATTCTGCTGAGCAGTGTGTGAAGCTGTTAAATGAAAAAGAAGATGCCATTATTCGTAGTGCAACGACTTATGTTATTTCGGGAGAAGTAAGTGATGAAGAGTTTGAAAGAGTAAAGGCATATTGTATTAACCCTGTTGATTCCCGTGAGACAGACGATAAGAAGATTCCGGAGACATTAGTTCAGCAGTTTGATGAACCTGCTGATGTTGAAGTTTTTGATGGATTTAAGGATATGGCAGAGGATAAGTTAAAAGCGCTTTATGATTCCTTAGGTCTTGCTATGACATTTAAGGACTTCCTTCATATTCAGAATTATTTTGCTTCTGAAGAGAAGCGTGATCCATCTATGACAGAGATTCGTGTATTAGATACCTATTGGTCAGATCATTGTCGTCATACAACCTTTGCTACAGAGCTTACTAATGTTAGTTTCGAAGATGGATTTTATCAGAAGCCGATTAAGGATACTTATGAGGATTATTTGGCAAATCATAAGGAATTATATAAGGATAGAGATGACAAGTTCGTATGTTTGATGGATATTGCATTACTTGCCATGAAGAAGCTTCGTTCAGAAGGAAAGCTTCAGGAGATGGAAGTATCCGATGAGATTAATGCATGTTCTATAGAAGTTCCTGTAACAATTGATGGAGAAGAGGTTCCATATTTGATCCAGTTTAAGAATGAAACCCATAACCATCCAACAGAAATTGAGCCTTTTGGTGGTGCTGCAACCTGTCTTGGTGGATGTATCCGTGATCCATTGTCAGGACGTTCCTATGTATATCAGGCTATGCGTGTTACCGGTGCAGCAGATCCTACGAAGTCATTATCTGAGACGTTAGAGGGAAAGCTTCCACAAAGAAAAATTGTTACAACCGCAGCCCATGGTTACAGTTCCTATGGTAACCAGATTGGTTTGGCAACCGGACATGTAAATGAAGTTTATCATCCCAATTATGTTGCAAAGCGTATGGAGATTGGTGCAGTTGTTGCGGCTGCTCCTAAGAAAAATGTAAAGCGTCTTACATCAGATCCCGGTAATGTAATCATTTTAATTGGTGGTAGAACCGGTCGTGATGGTATTGGTGGAGCAACAGGTTCTTCCAAGAAGCATACAACAAAATCCATTGATACTTGTGGTTCTGAGGTTCAAAAGGGTAATCCTCCAACAGAACGTAAGATTCAAAGATTATTTAGAAGGCAAGAGGTTGCTAGTCTTATTCGTAAATGTAACGACTTTGGTGCCGGTGGTGTCAGTGTAGCTATTGGTGAGTTAGCTGATGGTTTGCAAATTGATTTAGATAAAGTACCAAAGAAATATGCCGGATTAAATGGTACTGAGATTGCCATTTCTGAGTCTCAGGAAAGAATGGCAGTTGTTGTTGATAAAGCTGATGTAGATGCAATGTTGGGCTTTTGTGAGGAGGAAAACTTAGAAGCTGTAGTAGTTGCTGAAGTAACTGAAAGCCCTCGTCTTGTTATGACATGGAGAGGAAAAGAAATCGTTAATATTGCACGTAGCTTTATTGATACCAATGGTGCACATCAGGAAAGTGATGTAACTGTTGAAATGCCGGATGAAAAGGAAGATGCATTTAATGCTAAGGCAGACTTTACAGATGTGAAGAAAGCATGGCTTGATACATTATCAGACCTTAATGTATGTTCTCAAAAAGGTTTGGTTGAGATGTTTGATAGTTCTATTGGTGCAGGTACAGTTGTTATGCCATACGGTGGAAAGTATCAGTTATCAGAAACCCAGACTATGATTGCAAAAATTCCTATGGATAAGGGTAATTGTAATGATGTTACAATGATGTCTTATGGTTTAGACCCATATTTACTTAGCTGGTCACCATATCATGGTTCAATTTATGCAGTGATTCATTCCATTGCAAAAATTGTTTCTGCCGGTGGTGACTGGAGTAAGATTTATATGACATATCAGGAATATTTCAAGCGTTTAGGCTCTGATCCTAAACGTTGGGGTGCCCCAATGTCAGCTTTACTTGGAGCATATGATGCACAGTTAGGCTTTGGTCTTGCATCAATTGGTGGTAAGGATTCTATGTCAGGTTCCTTTGATGAAATCGATGTTCCACCAACACTTTGTTCCTTTGCAGTAGATGTTGCTAAAACTTCTGATGTAGTGACTACAGAGTTTAAGGCTGCCGGCAATGACATTGTATTGGTTGATATTGAGAGAGATGGGTATGGTCTTCCTGATTATGAAGCAATTAAGAAGACATATTCTGATTTATATAAGGATATGCAGGATGGTAAGGTATTATCTGCATACGCAATCGGATTCGGTGGTATTGTAGAAGCTGTTTCTAAGATGGGCTTTGGTAATAAGATTGGTGCTAGTATTGATGACATTGATGCATCTAAGATGTTAGAGAAGAATTATGGTGCAATCTTACTTGAGGTTGCTAAGGGTGAGACACTTACTGTTGCAAGTAAGGTGATTGGTTCAACAACGAATACAGAAGCATTTACTTATGCAGGTGTTAGCATTTCAATGGATGAAGCAATTAAGGCTTGGACTTCTAAGCTTGAAAAGGTATTCCCAACATCTTCTAATGTAAAACAGGAAGAGGTTCGTCAGGATATTTATAAGGCTGATGAGATTTATGTATGTAAGCATAAGGTTGCAAAGCCTAAGGTATTTATTCCGGTATTCCCTGGAACAAACTGTGAGTATGATTCCACAAGAGCATTTGAAAGAGCCGGTGCCCAGGTTGAGACAATCGTATTTAAGAATATGACAGAACAAAATATTTTAGATTCTGTAGATGCATTTGCAAAAGCAATCAGTCAGGCTCAGATAATTATGTTCCCAGGTGGTTTCTCAGCAGGTGATGAACCGGAAGGTTCTGCAAAATTCTTTGCAACTGCATTCCGAAATGCAAAGCTTAAGGATGAGATAACAAAGCTATTAGAGGAGCGTGATGGTCTTGCACTTGGTATTTGTAATGGTTTCCAGGCACTGATTAAGTTAGGTCTTGTACCATATGGTAAGATTACTTCACAAAAGGAGGATTCACCAACGCTTACTTATAACTGTATTGGCCGTCATCAGTCTAAGATGGTATATACAAAGGTTGTTACCAATAAGAGTCCTTGGTTATCAAAAGCAACCTTAGGTGGAGTGTATACAGTTCCGATTTCTCATGGTGAAGGACGATTTGTTGCAAGTAAGGAATGGATTGATCAGTTATTTGCAAATGGTCAGGTGGCAACACAGTATGTTGATTTGAATGGTAATCCAACCATGGATGAAGATTATAATGTAAATGGTTCTTATGCCGCAATCGAAGGTATTACCAGTCCTGATGGACGTGTCCTTGGTAAAATGGCACATTCAGAGCGTAGAGATGATTCCGTAGCTATTAATATTTATGGTGATCAGAATCAGTTAATCTTTGAGTCCGGTGTAGAATATTTTAAGTAAGGAAATGATTAGTAGGAGATGCACATGGGTGTATCTCCTTTAGTACTTACATTGATTTGCTTGTAAAGGTCAGGCTATAGTAGGGTAGGTGGCTTTACAAATTTACGATGTTAATTTGCGATGTTTAGTTTGATAATGGGGGAAACGCAGGATGCAGTATATTGTTACAAAGCAGGAAATGCAGGCAATTGACTCATATTCCATAGAAAAGGTTGGAATTCCGGGAGAGGTATTAATGGAACGGGCAGCCTTAGAGGTTGTTCGGGTTGTTGAAGAGGTTAATGTTACAAAGGGCCGCATTTTAATTGTTGTAGAAAGCGGAAATAATGGTGGTGATGGTTTAGCAGCTGCCAGAATTTTATTAGAACGGGGATATCTGGTAGATATTTATCATATTGGAGGCGTGAAACGTCATACAAAACAATTTCAGATGCAAATGAATATTTTACAGCAATTAGGTGTCAGACTCAGAAAAACAATACCTAATAAAGATTATTCAGTTATTGTTGACGGTATTTTTGGGGTAGGTCTTTCCAGAGTGATTGATGGAGCCCAAAAAAAAGTAATTGAGGTAATGAATCAGTTAAACGGTATTAAGGTTGCAATTGATATCCCTTCCGGTATTGATGCTACAACAGGGGATGTTTGGGGGGTTGCATTTCGTGCAGATTATACTGTAACCTTTGGTTTGAAAAAACTGGGCATGTATTTCTCTGACGGTATTGATTATTGTGGAAAGATAATTTGTGCCAATGTTGGTTTTCCAAAGAAAGCAATTGACCAGATTAAGCCCCAGATTTATGCATATGATAAAAGTGATATGTGTAAGCTACCCAAGCGTTTTAATAATTCAAATAAAGGAACCTATGGAAAAGTGGCAGTGATTGCAGGTAGTAAAAATATGTCAGGTGCAGCATTTTTATGTTCGAAGGCAGCATATTCAACCGGAGTCGGTCTTGTTAAAATATATACCCATGAAAGTAACCGTATGGTGTTGCAATCCCAGCTTCCGGAGGCGGTGATGATGACCTACGAGGATTATGAAGGGGCACTTGCCTGTATTGAGGATGCAATGAAATGGGCAACAGTGGTGGTAGTTGGACCGGGCCTTGGCATTGATTCTACATCAGAGAGAATGCTTTATGAATTGTTAATGAGCGCAGAGGTTCCTCTTGTTGTGGATGCAGATGCCCTTAATATTTTATCCAATAATATGGAATTGTTAGAGGCCTCATCTGCTCAGATGATTATTACTCCACATATGAAGGAAATGAGCCGATTGATTGGAAAAAGCGTATCAGAAATTACCGCTAACCGGTTTGATATTGCAAAGAAATTTGCAAAAAAAACAGGTGTTACTTTAGTACTAAAGGATGCCAAATCCATTGTTACCAATGGTGGAGAGCAGTTATACATTAATGTGGAAGGAAATAATGGCATGTCAACCGGTGGTTCAGGAGATGTGTTAGCAGGTATTATTGCAGGTATGTTAGCAGGCGGATTGCCTTTGACAGAAGCTGCTAAAATAGGTACCTATGTTCATTGCCTGGCAGGAGATAAGGCTGCAGAAAAGAAAGGCCCTTACGCAATGTTAGCTTCGGATATTATTTCAAACTTAGGTGAAGTAATGAGATAAATACAAAGTAGTAAAGAAGGCGAAAAAAATGAATCACTATTATAGAGTGCATGCAGATATTGATTTATCCGCAATTAGAAAAAATATTGAAACAATGCATGGATGTATTCCTGATGGAAAAAAATTACTGGCAGTTATAAAGGCAAATGCATATGGTCATGGTGCAATTGAAGTGGCAAATGCATTGGATGACTTGTGTGATTACTATGGTGTTGCATGTATTGAGGAGGGAATTGAGTTACGCAATGCAGGCATTACAAAGCCCATATTAATACTTGGTGTAACAGATGAAAGTCAGTATGAAACTTTGGTTCAATTTGATATTACACAGACGATTTTTTCATATGAGCAGGCAAAGGCATTGTCAGATGCTGCCGGAAAGCTTTCAAAAACCGGAAGGTTACATATTAAACTTGATACGGGTATGAATCGTATTGGTTACCAGTGCACAAGTAAGTCTGTGGAGGAAATTATTAGAATTTCAAAGCTTCCAAATCTGAATATGGAAGGTATTTTTACCCATTATTTTAAGGCTGATGAGAAGGATAAATCCTCTGCCATGAAACAGTTGGAATTATATACGAATATGATAAATCAGTTAGAAGCTGCAGGCATTACCTTCGATATCCGTCATATTTCTAATAGTGCCGGCATTATGGAAATGCCAAATGATACTTATGATATGGTACGTTCCGGTATTTCTACTTATGGATTATATCCATCAGATGAAATGGACGAAGAAGCCTGCATTTTGTATCCTGCAATGTCCTTTAAAAGTCATATTACCCACATTAAATTGGTAAAAAAAGGTGCAACCATAGGCTATGGTGGAACCTATGTATTATCGGAAGATAAGGTGATTGCTACAGTTGGTGTTGGATATGCAGATGGATATCCAAGAGCACTGTCTAATCAGGGAAGAATGCTGGTACATGGACAATATGCACCAATAACGGGACGTGTCTGTATGGACCAGACGATGATTGATGTTACCCATATTCCTGATGTGCAGGTGGGAGATGAAGTTGTTTTAGTTGGTAAACAGGGAAATAACATGTTATCTGTAGAAGAATTAGCAGGTATGAGTGCAAGCTTTAATTATGAGTTTGTATGTAATGTAAATCGACGTGTTCCCCGTGTCTTTTATAGAGATGGAGAAATCACAGGAGAGAAAAACTATCTTTTTTCGTAATTCGTTCTTACACAAATTGAATACTCTCAGAATATAATGGTAATACTTAGACTACCTAAAGAAATTAGGAATCTATCAGTGGAGAGTGAAAAAATTGCTTGTAACAAGGGGAGATATCTATTATGCGGATTTAAGACCGGTAATTGGTTCTGAACAGGGTGGTATCAGACCGGTACTTATTATACAGAATGAAGCAGGTAATAAATACAGTTCTACTGTGATTTGCGCAGCAATTACAAGCCGACAGAACAAAGCAAAAATTCCTACACATGTGGAATTGGCAGCAAACAGATGTCATATTGCAAAGGATTCTGTTGTATTGTTAGAACAGGTGAGAACAATAGATAAACAGCGGTTACGGGAAAAAGTATGTCATTTAGATGATGATATTATGGGAACGGTAAATCAGGCACTTAAGATTAGTTTGTCGTTATAAATATTGGTTTGTTACAATAAAGAGAAAGGAATTATGATATGGCAATTAGTGGCTCCGGAGGGTTAAAGGCTTTATTAGGAAAGAAAAGTATTGATGAACAGGCAGAGGCTGTTGAAGAAGAAATATTGTCTATTGTGGAAGAAGGTCATGAGCAGGGCGCAATTGAAAGTGATGAGGCGGAATTTATTTCTAATGTATTTGAATTTGGAGATAAAGAAGCCAGGGATATTATGACCCCCAGACAGAAAATTGTTGGAATAGCAGCTGATTGGGATATGTTAGAAACTATGGATTTTATGCTACAGAATAATTATTCCAGATATCCGGTCTATGAAGAGGATGTTGATAATATTATCGGTGTGTTACATATGAAGGAAGCTGTTGCTGCATATATGAAGGATGCGAAGCAAAGTGTTTCTAAGGTGGTAAGGGAACCGATATATATTCATCCAACACAGAAAATCAGTAAGCTGTTAAAAGAAATGCAGGAAAGTAAAAATCATCTGGCAATTGTTGTGGATGAATATGGACAGACAGAAGGGTTAGTTGCATTAGAAGATATTATTGAAGTTATTGTGGGTGACATACTAGATGAACATGATGAAGAAGAAAATGATATTATGCGGCTTGCTACCGGTAATGGTTATATTGTAAACGGAACTACTAATTTAGATGAATTAGAGGATTTATTTCATATTGAATTTCCGGAGGAAGATATTGATACGGTGAATGGGTTTATGTTATATGAATATGGTAAGCTTCCGGAACAGCAGGATTGTGTACAGATTACCTACCAGGGCTTTTTATTTGAAGCCTTATCCTTTGAAGACCGAATGATAACCAAGGTTCGTATCAGAAAGCTTCCGGAAACAGTTTTGGTGAACTGAAATATGCCATAAAATCTATTGCAAATTTTTGGAAAAATTTGTATCATTAAAGTAGTTTTTTACGTTAATGATAAAGTGTTTTATTACATTTTTATTTGGATTCATATTTGCAAAATGTATTGTAGAAGTTTATTTGATACATATGAAAATGGGGTTATAGGATGGAGCAGATAAAGCTTACAGATTTAATAAGTACAGAGACGTTACAACAGATACAAAATGGTTTTTCTGAGTTTACGGGTATGGCAGCACTTACAACAGACATAGAAGGTGTTCCTGTTACGGAAGGAAGCGGTTTTACAAGATTTTGTATGGAGCTAACCAGAAAGTCGCAGGTTGGCTGCAGGAATTGTGAAAACTGTGATAAAGCCAAAGCAATTCAAACAGTG
>JBJENY010000034.1:0-21699 GCA_051880435.1 Lachnospiraceae bacterium
AATCAGCTCATTTCAGCCTGTTCTGGGCAATTAATTGATATAACAACTAAAAAAATTTACAAAGGCTGGTTTGATGACAGAATATCGTTATTAATCAGCGTTTCCCTCAGAGTCGGCTCATGTTCTTTTACGATCTGATTGTAGATCGTATATTTTGAAGACAGTCTGGTGATGAAATCGACCTCGCAGGCATAAAGCTCCTCTATGTTGTCATTCGTATAGTATCCGGCATCCATGATGACAAAATCAGCGGACATGTCCCGGAGGAACAGTTCATTCAATGTGCGTGTGACCGTGGATAGATCCACTATATTCCCGGGGGTGATCCGGAACAGCAGAGGATAACCGGTATCCCGCTGCACAAGTGTCGTCATCCTCACTTCGCGGCTGATCTTACCGTTATGGTTGCTGACAGCGGTAAGCGGAAAATGGATACTGTTTGGCAGCCCGGTGCTTTCCATCAGGACTGCAGGATCATCACATATGCTCCTGACCCATGAAACATGGGCGTCAAAGTAAGCACTTGTGCTTTCTGGTCGGCCAAGGGATTCAAGAAAATCCGTAATCCTCTGACTGGTCAGGTTTGCCTTCGGATACAGGATGCTCGCAAAGTTACCTTCATACCAGATCTTTGCATGGTCATTGGCACTATTGCAGAGCAGATAATACTGGACCATAGCACGGAGTGTGTCCTTGTTGCGATAAGGCAAGGTGTTCAGCACAATGTCATAGCCGATGCTTTTAATCAGGGCATCAAGGAAAAAAGAGTCACCAAAATCGAGGAGGATTTTTTGCTTCTTCCTCCCGTCCGATTTCAAATCGGAAATATAAGTTTCATCTGCCTTGCCGAACACTCCGGTATCAGGATCATAAGAGAAGATTCCTCTTTCCCGATTACAGAAAATATGATGTTCTTTATCAATAACCCTACCCAGGTAAATGACCCCCTTTTTTCTAACCTTTCCGTTATCACGGTAGGAAGTACCAGGGACTTTTGCATACTCATTGCCGTTTTTGAACTGGTAGTTAATTTCCATATCTGCTCCTGTAGTTATAATTTAATTATTTCTAACTACATTATAACAGATACACTCAGAATTAGCAATAGGAACGTGCTTAAAATCCTTTATTTAGCGGCATTTCGTGCAGTTTCAAAGCATTGCGTAGTTACATTTGGACGGTGTAGTTAGAACATCCACCCGGGAATTCAAGATTATTTTGTCTGACACTAAGTGAAAAATCTTTTAATTATTGATTTAACCCAACACTCACATCTATAGTAGAATACACAACCTATTGCCAAAACATACTGAAGTAAAGTTATTTTATCATATGTTTTAAAATAATAAAGAGCTGATTTCATTCTATTCTTATTAAATACATTTTGAGTTTGCTTTTCTTTGTGGTCATGAATATAATAATATCCTCTTAACAAACCAACCCTATAGCCAACATTTTTTAGTCTTCTTGATATTATGTTCTCTTCAAAATATAGAAATGTATTTTCATCAAACATACCTGCATTAATAAATGCTTCCGTTAAGAAACACATAAAACTTCCCCTTACAGCATCCACGCACACTACACCGTTTCTATTCTCTTGTTGTTGTATAGTAATTCTATTCTTATACATATTTCGTCTTGTTAAAAAAAAACATCTTTTTAAAAATCCATAGTATGTATCATAATTCCAAGAAGATATTTGTTTCTCTCCATCTATTCCAATAATTTCAGTACTCACTAAACCTAATCTCTTATCACTTTTAATAGCATCATGACAACGAACAACTACATCCTTTTCGACAATAACATCTGAATTAATAAAATATATGTAAGAAGGTTTTATCCATTCAATAAGTTTTCTAGCGCCAACATTGTTTCCAGTCGCAAAACCTCTATTTTCATTCAAACATATAACTTTAATTTTTTCATCCGCACTATACTTTTCAAAAAGTTGGTGTTTTTCACCCCCCCACTATTATTATCCACTATAATAATTCCATCAAAGAAATCAAAATTTTTGCAATACTCAACCACCTGAATAGTACGAGTTGCATCTCTATAATTTAATACAACAAGACCACATTTATCCATAACTAAACTGCACCTCAACATTTTATTCTTCTTTTAATTTTCATGATTAATTCAATGATATAATCCATTAGTAATGGTCTTTCATGTAAACTATAACTTTTCATAAATCTTTTTGTTACCGTAGAAAAATGTAAACCATCAACTTTTTGAAGCTCTTGGGACTTTTTTTTAATAAAGTAGGGTTGTCCATCGATAAATTTTACTTTTTTTATTCTCAAAAAGTGATTCATTTTATATTCATCTGGATAATAATTACCTGATGTATTTGCTGCATTTTCATAAATTCCGTAATTTAAAACCGGTTTAGCTAAATTTAGTACTTTCATATCCGTTGAGCGAGTCCATAAATATGCTAATGGCATTTCACCAATTCCTCCCGGGGTATTTGTCTTTTTTTGCCATTCCCATTTTTTCAACAACTCTTCTTTATGGTACTTGTACTCCTTTATACAAAAATCAACAAATTCTTCTATAGCTTTATCCGAAAAAAATGATATACCAATATTAGTTATCCACCGATAATCATCATATTTCTGATCAAGTGTTAAACACCCTACATCATATTGTCTGACATAATCCATACTACTGAAGTCTATGTATATAAGGATATCACTATCTAATAATGCAAATTTATTAATTTCTTTTATTTTTACAAATTGTTCAATCACAAACAAACGTTTAAATATTTGTTTGGCGAACTTATCATCATAGAAAGAATAATTTTCAAAATACTGTAAAAATTCCTGCCAACGACTTTCCTTTTCAAATTCTGAATTGTCATACCATTCAACGTTAATTTTTCTGTTACTTTCATCTCCCAATAAAATAACTCTTTCATTAAATCTTTTTGCATGTTCGATACAAACCTTTAAATATTCTTGATTACCTTCATGGAATATTATAATTGGTACATTATTATTTCTCATATACTAATCTAACCCCTTTGTAATTTAATTCTTTGCTTTCCATCCAATAGGATATCTTTTTGAAATTCCTAAATTTCCTTTTATCGCATCTGTTACAGCATCGAACTCTACTTGATCTTTACAGGATAGTTTCCCTGTAAATTTATGAATATAATATTTTCCACGATTCTTAATGACTGTTATTAAATAACTTCCTTTATAATGCTGTTTATAAAAATACGTACAATTTCTTTTTTGACAATAATATTTCCAATCAACACAAAACTTATAAGTTGATGCATCAAACCCATGTATAACAATTGATTTAGGAATAACATAAATATCTCCACATTGGTTTACCCTGTAAGAATGTTCAATATCATCAAAATAAATAAAGAATTCTTTATTAGGTAAACCAACCTTATTTATAGCGGAAACACGGATCATACTACCAACATATGTAAACAAGTTAATCTTAAAAAAGTCTTTTTCATATTCTTTTTCATCAGGAATATACTGTTTACAAAATATTTTTCCACTTGAAAGTCTTCTCCGATGACCTACCACAATTCCTCCCATAAACCTAATAGAACTACAAAGTGCAACTGTGTGTTCCATAAGAGAGCTATGTGAATCACTGAATTTTTTCAACTCAAATAAAGCATTTTTATCAGGAAAAGCATCATCGTCAGCTATCCAACACCACTCTATCCCTATTTCTTTTGCTATTTTAATTCCCTCAAAAAAGCCACCGCTACCACCTATGTTTTTAGGCAAATGAACAACTATCTTACTATAACTTTTACTCTCATTCTTCCATTGTTCCAAATATTCTCTTGTTCCATCATTACTGCAATTATTAACAACAATCATTATTTTAGGCAAAAAAATTTGTGCATCATATGCATTCAACGCTATTTTTAAATCTTTCAATCTATTATAAGTAACTAAAACACATGCTATATCCATTTAGATTCTCCATTCCTTCTTTTATTCTTATTCAAATTATATTATACTAAAAAGTCCGATACGCATATTTCAAAATTGCCTTTTACAGTTTTGGCAATAAATTATAGACCACTATAACAGCAGCAATTCGCATACTTTTACCCTTTCTTTCTTCTGTATTTAGTCCTATATAACAATTCAATAATAAAACTCCACAGCCACAGCTTCCAAGAACGTGAATAAACTATATTAACCACATTATCCAAAAAACAATTTTTCATCGCCCAGATCATTGCCTCATCCTTCTCTTTCAAAGCTACTACAATCTTCATTATTATAATGTATATTATCATTTCCTTTGTTGCACATAATGGCTCAATTTGATTCGTAGTTTTATAATATTGCGCAATGTCAAGATAGGCATCAATGCCATTCAATGCCACTTCAATCCTTTTCTGCTTCTCATGAGACAGGCTATTCTCATGTACATAATATGTATATCCCACTAATGAAGTTGTAGCAAAAGAATTTATTTTGTCATAATTACTCAGTATCCATATCATATCTTCATATGCAGATTTTGTTATATCAAACTTGAGAATCTCCCCCTCATTCAAAACAAGTTTACGCCTTTTCCACACCTTATTCCAAGGATAGCCGGCAAGTGGAAAAATCTTTTTTAGTGTTTCACACTTAACTTTATCATCAACAAAAATCACTTCATCCTTAAGTTGGATTTCCTGATCTGTATATCCTGTATTAACTCTTGCACTGAAAAAAACCGCATCTACAGATTTTCCAATCATTAATTTAATACATTCCTCATAAATAATTTTATTACTTAATTCATCATCAGAATCGCAAAACGTCACATAGTCTCCCGTACATATTTTTAATCCCTCATTTCTTGCACTAGAAACGCCACCATTTTTTTTATGAATCACTAATATTCTAGAATCAATCTCTGCTAATCTGTCGCAAACATCTGCTGATCCATCACTTGAGCCATCATTAATTAGTATAATCTCGAGATTTCTATAAGTCTGCTCTCTAATACTTTGAACACATCGCTCTAAATACTTTTCAACATTGTAAACCGGTATTATAACACTTAACTTTTCATTCATAATTTCATCTTTCTTTCATGGTAATTTGACATTTTATCATTTTCGAATTTTGACATTTCCAAAACAAGTAATACCCAAAAACTAATACTCATTATGTGGTCATAACTAATTAGAGAAGCCTGTGCAAGTCCTAGTACAAGAAAAGCCAATAATACCATATAACCGGTAATTTCTTTCTTTCGTCTTCCTGATTTAAAAATAAATATACTAGTCAGCAAGATCGCTAATCCAATTAGCACAGCACCTAAATAGCCTGTAGAAAAAAGAATATACATATAATAACTATCCGCATTTGCAGTCTCATACCCATAAAGCCATGTTCCATATGCAAAACCAGTATAATTTATATATCCCATTCCTATCCAGGGATCATAATATTTATAAAATATTTCTGAATTAACAGATATTAAATTATCTCTATTTGAATTAGATAATAAGCTGGATAATCCCCCCATTATACAGATCCAGCTGAAAAACAAAATACCTAATGAGAACATTATTACTCGCATATTAATTCTTCCCATGCGAAAAAGAATAAGTTCATTTGCATTATATATTATATAAATACAAGCAGCTGCAAGAAATGCAAGTATCGCAGTTCTTGAAGCAGTTGAAAAAAGCATTTCACCAATATATATATCTGAGGCAATAATCCATAGTGCTTTTTTATTAGTAATTAATTCTTTCATTGTACCGTGATTTCTTATATTCTCTAATAAATAAATGGAGCATAGTAATGCAAAACAGCAAATACTCCCCACATAATTCGCATGTCCCATTCCAAACGTCACACGATATGCATGATGACCAGCGAAAACATGAATAAATTTAACTGGATTTACAAAATTTGAAATATGGGTTAAACCAGCCCACAACAACGCAAGGAGGTATATTTTATATGTATCATTCGCAAATTCCAATAACGTTCCGCTAGTTCCATATAAATATGCTGTCCCCCAAATAAAACATAATAAGATTAGTATTTCTCTCATATGTACGTATGTATATGACCGTACAGTATCGTTGACAAAAACTGTTCCCCAAAGAAACGTGTGTACTAAAATAATACCTAATACAATAATCGCAGGTATTGTCTTTTTATATATTCTCCCTTTGAAACTCATAAAAAAGTACACTAATAACAAAAAAATATATACATACTTTATCTTTCGCAATACAGAAGTAAATGGAACATTATCCATACGGTCCATTAACAAAACAAAAAAAGTTACACAGTATAAATATTTTAGCATAACTACATTTCGATTATATCCTGCCATACTATACATACCTTTTAATCAATTTTATTTTCAAGAAGTATCCTTATCTATGTCCTATTCTACGACATACAGCCTGTAGAATACGCTCGACCCTATGTTTATTCAATCTATAAAAAAACCACCCTAAATTTTCCTTTCCCAAAAATTCTTTAAATATTCGCCCCCATCCAAACATATCAGTCGAAATATCATTACATTTTTGGGTACCAAATCTTCTAATTTTTCTAATCTTAATTCTTTCATCATTTATCAGTTTTAGTTCTGTAGTCAATCTATTTTCAGGGATTACTGCAACCAACACATAGTTTTGAGCCGGACACAGTATATCTAATTTTGACTTTAGTTCAAATAAGAAATCATAATCACTGGTCTTTCCATTGTCTGTAATTCCAACCAAAAATACAAACTGTTTATTTGGATCTTTTAATCCTACTTTGAATTTTTTCACCAGATACATAACCCGTGTTCGTAATTCTTCTACAGCCTTATCAAATGTTTCTTCTGGAATTGTTCCATCATCTGCTACAAATTCTGATCTTGGATGAAAACAAATATGATATTTATCACATTCAATCATCGAATTCACCCTATTATCCTTACAAACATGAACTTCTCCCTGAAATATTTGTTCTAAATTATCCAAAGCTTTCAAAAATTCATCTCTATCTAAAATATAGCTCCAAGAAAAAGGAAATGAATACAATTTACCATAGTAATCTCTTATTCTAAATGAAATCTCACAATTATAGCCTAAACTTATAACCTCATCATATGCTTTCATATACTTCTATCACCTTTTTTGCCCAACTATTTATATTATATATTTCCTTAATCTCTTCTTTCACACATGCTTGTTCTGTTTTCTCTAATGCATCTATTATTGAATGTTGCAAATCATCAATATTTTCGCTTTCTACCCAAAATACACCTGGCACTCGCAAATCCTCCTGAGCAGGTATTCTGCTTGCCACAACATTACAACCACAATATGCAGCCTCAACAATTGAATAGCAAAAACCCTCTTCTCTTGAAGGAGATAAAAAGACATCCACATTTTTATATAGCGTTGCAACATCATTACGGGCTTTTATACATTTCACCCATGAAGGTATTTCCCCAAATCGGTTTTTTATCTTTTTTTTAACAATCTCTTCATTTGTAGAAAGTGAAATTATTAAAATTATTTTCTCACCATTTTCTATAATTTTAGAAACTGCCTCTAAAGCTAAATCTACACCTTTACGTTCGTATTCAAATCCAAATATGAGACATTTCTTTTTCTTCAAATCATTTTCATTTAAAAAATACTCAAATTTTCCAACTTTTTCCAGACGTTTAAAATCAATCGCATTATCTACTTCATAACATCTGGCATACGGAAATATTTCCCTAAGTCCCTTGGTAACAGATTCACTTACACCAATCATTTTACAATCTGAATACATTAATTTTCTTACTATTGTTTTTATTAAACTATTTGATGGCACTGCATGATTATGAAAATGGACAACAACATCATTATCTGTTTTATGAGTACTAATCTTTACTACAGCAAATTGGTTTGCAGTCAAAAAATGAGTATGTACTATTCCGATTTTATGATTATTTAAAATTTTCTTTATTTTACAAATTTGACCAATTACACTTCCCGAAACAAAATATACAGGAATATTGTTTTTCACCATTTGTGCTATCCAATCAATTTTCATTCCTTCAGCCTTCGAAATCAAAAAAACATAAACACAATACTTTCCTTTATTATGCAATTGTTCATCCAATTCCTTTAAGGAATCCATAAAATTGCCTCTGTAATTTGCTGAATAATTTAAAATCTGCAATACATTTGTCATAACATTTTCCACCGCCTATTACTACATATCTTTAATTTTATACACAATCCTTAATAAGGATAATAACTTGCATTTATAGCAAACAATAATCAGTTTCAATTTAATATTATGTATTTCATGCGTATCACACTCTTGTTTCAAATAGTTTAATAATTCTTCAATAATCTTATATACTTCTTTCAAACAAATATTTGTTTTCAGCATTTTACTAATCATAAGCACTATGTCAGAAGACAAACTATCTATCCTAAATATATCTGCATCAATGTCATCTGGATATTTTTTCTCAAATAAGCAACGCTTACTTTCATCAACTGCACATACCACTTGAAACAAATTGTCATGGTATTTTTTACTAAGAGAATTCTTATTTATTGCTACTCGGTAACAATAAAGTGCTTTTCCAACTATTGCCAATGAATCTATTTCTTTCATATATGATAATACAAAGCATACATCTTCACCTAATGCAATATCAGTTCTAAACATTTCAAGAATTTTCTTTTTCAAAAAAACCTTTCCCCAAGGTGTTGCAAGCAACATTTTACTTGACAATTCTTTAAAAGTAGTGAAATCACCAAATCTATAGACTTTATCATTCATCATAATATCTTTGCTATTATCTGCAGTTATTAACTTATATCCGCAAACTGCCATCTCTGAATGATTTTGAACAACAGCACTTACTAATTCAAACAAATAATCTTTTTCAATAGTATCATCACTATCAACAAATGTTATATATTCACCTTCCGCTTCTTTAATTCCACGATTTCTTGCTGAAGAAACACCAGCATTCTCTTGATGTATTGCCTTAACATTATTATATTTTGCTGCATAACTATCACAGATTTCGCTACTACCATCTACTGATCCATCATCAACTAAAACCACATTGAACTCAATACCGTCCTGTGCCATTATTGAATCAAGACATTCGTTCAGCGTTTTTTTTGCATTGTAAACAGGTACAATAACTGACACTCTCAAATCACACATTTTCTCCCTCGTCTCTCAAAAACTCTTTAAGTCCCAAAAAGTGATTCTCCGCTTTTTCTATATCTTTATATGTATATTTCACATTTTTCTAATCATATTTTTCATTTTAAAATATATCATAGGTGCAATCCAAATTAGTGTATACTGAATTTTTTTTACAATTCTTAATTTAGGAGCATTGATTGCTTTTATATAATGCTCTCGAAATAATTGTTTACCATATGATTTATATTTTTCTTTATCGATTAATGCCGTATTATCATTATAACATGTATCTAATATAGATATAATGGTTTGTAAATACTGCAAATACGCACATTGTTCTAAATAATAATCTTTTTTATCTCTATAAAATAACACAGGGCTTTCACTTGATAAAATAGAATCTTCTATTCTTTTTTCTGTAATTGGTCTGCGTGTCATGCTGCCATCTTTCCTTACGATGTAATACAACTGTTACGGAGAAAATTTCACTGTTTTCACATCATATATCACTATAACACTTCGCCATATCAATTAATCTTTGCCTTGTATGACACGCTCCCATGTTTTTCTGCTTTGCCAACACAATGCGAGAATCTCTTTCAGCATAATATTTGCAAACATCATATGACATGTCTTTGCTTCCATCATCAATAATAAACAATTTTATTTTAGTATACTCTCTATACATCTATCAATCCAATCGGATTATATACCGGGACTAATACCGCTACTGTTTCGTTCATTTTTTTTCTCCCATATTGACTTCAATTTGTATTTTAATTGCTGTGTATAATATTTTAATACAAAAATATAAGTTCTTCTTGCATCAATCCTTTTCATTTTCTCTTTAACTTCTTTAGCTTCTGATTTCATTTTTAAACAAGAATAACTATCGAAAAATCTCTCACAAAACGCATATTCTACTTCTTGTTTTTCACGTTCATTTAAATGATTGAATAATTTTTTACAAGCCTTGTAATATAGAATCTCACCATTTAAATTCTTTTTAGAAATACCGGAAATACGATTTTCATTATATGTGCAGAATTTTGACAGAACCTCCTCCACACATTCAACTGTATATCCATGCTCCAATAATTTCAATATGAGCGTTGAATCTTGCTTGTTAGGCACAATCGAAAACATACCTACATCTAACAATGCGCTCTTTTTTGCTAACCACTGCGATGTTGGAGCCAAGCAGTTATCTTTCATTGCTTCATACAAACAACATCCTCTATATCTCGGTCTTAAATAGCAAATAACTCTATCATTTCCATATGTCATTACAGCATCACAAAAAACGAGTGCCAATCTCTCCTGAGTTGTTTTTAAAAAACATTTCAGTTGTTTTTCAACCTTTTCTGGGAAATATTCATCATCGTCATCAAGAAAAGCAATATACTCCCCTTTAGCCGCCTTAATCCCTTCATTTCGTGCTCCTGATCCTCCCATATTCTGAGGATTCTGTATATAGCGAATCATCTCATTATCCGCATATTGTTGCATAATCTTTTGCGTTGAAATACGCCATTCAGAGTCTGGGGGATTATCATCTACCACAATAATTTCTAAGTTTTTATATGTCTGTGCCAAAATACTATCTATCGCTCTTGTAAGGGTTATGTTTCTTGAATATGTTGGTATTACAACACTAACTAAAATATCATTATCCATGAATTCTCCTGTTCTTAATTAACTCTCTTAGTTTATCATAGTTCTTATATCCTAAAACTTTTTGTAAAAATTGTATCCTCTTTACATGCTTTTTCATTTCTGGTGTTGCCCAGCTATTTCCCATATGATGAACACCAACAGTACACTGAGTTATTTTTTCATGCCAATTCTCCACATCAAATCCGCATAGAATTTCAATCGGATACATAACAATCCCATTTTCTAACACTTGTTTTTCATTACTTGACAAATCAATTCCACATTTTGATAAAATAGAACTAAATCCTTGATTAATTGGTGTCATATCAATTTCACCATTACCAAATATAAAATTGCGTTGAATATAACTGTGCAAAAACTCTCTCATTATATCGTTATTTGATTCAACTGCTATCATTGCCGTAAGAGCACTTCCCGCATTCTCCAATCCAGTGATCAATCTTCCCTGTCGCAATATATTATCCATCGGTTTAATCACTTCATAGTCTGTATCAAAATAAATTCCTCCATACTCAACAAGGACCTTTATACGAATGTAATCACTAACAAAAGCATATTTTTTTGCCTGATATGCCTGCTGAATATAAGGAATTTCATTTACATCACAATTATCTTCATTCCACTCAATATATTGATAATCAGGAAAAAAGCGATGCCAGCTGTCAATACACTTTAATATTTGTTGACTTTTTTCACCTTTTCCAAACCAACAATAATGAATTATCTTCGGAATCATTTTTCCTCCCAATAATACTCCATAATTTCATCAATAGAATTTCTGTCTATTGGTGCATCTCTTAGCTGCTTACGTTTCTCAATCAGAGCATCTACAGACCCAATCACTTTAGCTGGATTTCCACCAACAATAGCACCTTCCGGTACATCTTTCGTCACAACACTCCCTGCAGCAACAATTGCATTAGGTCCTATCTTTGTACCATACATCACTGTTGAATTTGAGCCAACAACAACATTATCGTATATTTCAATCGTCTCCAAATGATACTCGGATAATTGCTCACCTGGAGCTACCCCTAATTTTCTAGCTAACATATCATTGATAATATCGTGGGTAATAAAACTGACATTTGCAGATATAATAACATTATTATGTAATTTAACCATATAGGGTTCTTCTGGAATTGATCTGCTACAATAAAAACAGTCCTTGCCAAATCCCGCAAAAAGATCGCTCTTTTCCAAAAATCGGGTTCGCTTTTGGCCACTCATTACTGCAATTCTTGCTTTCAATATAATCATTTGCAGGCGACTATATTTTTTCATCTCTTTCTCCTCAGCACAGTGTAATATCTTTTCAACTTAAGCTTTAACACATTATCTTCTAAATACTTGAAACAAAATATAGAAATTACATTTACAATTTACCATTCAATAAGTACGAATAAAAGGTATCTTTATTATTTTTACTTCTTGGATATTCTAGTTTCCATGTTAATTTAAATAAAGATGTATTTTTCTTCATTTCTTTCCAGACATCCACATCATATGGTTCTCCTAATACATTTTGCAGTTCTTCACAATCTGGATTATTAGGAACAATATTTTTAAATGCAGTTTGTATTCGAGAATCTTTTATTTGTGCTAATGCAATCATATAATCTAACGTCAGATAATCAATTAAAGAATCATTCGTTTGCCAATAATGCAGAAAAAAATCACGTATAGTGGCAAATATCCACCTGTATTCATAACTACACTTTAATGCATATGTTGCAAAATATCCCGACGCAATTGACAAATGTAAATAATCCGGTCTTTTTATTGACCATAAAGGATAGTTAAAATAATCCTCTATCACTTGGGATGTGCAAAAAAATGTTGCATCTAACCACATACCTCCATGTTCTGCTAAAAGTGTAAGTCTTAATAAATCTGCGAAATGTGTCTTCGATATTATTCCTGCATTCCTTTTATCTATAAACCATTGTGGAATGTTAGCATATTCTTTGTAATTATCCTCTGTTATTACAATAAGTCTATGAGTCCCAGCATTTTGTCGTACGGAATCAATACATTTTTTTACAATTTCTGGTGCATTTTCTATTCCTTGCCACCAACACATCCAAATACAGTCATGATATTGAGGGTCGTCATCTACTAAAGGCCTATCATAATCATAATCTGTCAAAAAATCTGCAAATTCTCTGTCAAAATACTGAATCATAACCTTATGTTTTATTTCCAATCGTTTTCTAACGGCAGGTGACTCTTTTTGCCCATTTCGTACGCATCTTTGAATATCTATTTTTGCAAGAAAAGTATTAATTGCACCACTGATGGATGTCACCCTACCTATTTTTGCTGTTGCCTTAATTTCTTCTATAGCACGATGGGTAACTCTTTTCATATTCATATGAGACGACATTTCTAATTCCTTCCTACTACGTAATATTAATTCATACTTAATTATATATACTTACATTGCATATATCTATGTTGTCAATCCCTGCAAAATATATCTCTTGTATACACTTTATCCTTTACATCATCCAAACTGCTGTCATATCTGTTAGCAATTATAGCATCACTAAGCTGTTTAAATTTCATCAAATCATTCACAACAACCGAGCCAAAGAACGTCTCTCCATCCACTAATGACGGCTCGTAGATAATCACTTTAGCCCCTTTTGCCTTAATCCTCTTCATAACTCCCTGAATACTGCTTTGACGGAAATTGTCACTGTTACTCTTCATCGTCAGACGATATACACCGATTGTCGCCGGTTTTTCCTTACTCTTACTGTATTCATTATCTTCCTCATAGCCATAATATCCCGCCATTTTCAGCACCTGGTCTGCTATGAAGTCCTTTCGCGTACGATTAGATTCAACAATAGCTTCTATCAAATTCTCCGGTACATCTGCATAATTAGCAAGTAGCTGTTTGGTATCTTTCGGAAGGCAATAACCTCCATACCCAAAGGAAGGGTTGTTGTAATGAGAACCAATACGAGGATCAAGACATACACCATTGATAATCTGCTGTGTGTCCAGTCCTTTCATTTCCGCATAAGTATCAAGTTCATTAAAGTAGGAAACTCTGAGTGCCAGATAGGTATTGGCAAATAATTTAACCGCCTCAGCTTCAGTGAATCCCATAAATAATGTATCAATATTTTCTTTAATTGCACCTTCCTGAAGCAGTCCAGCAAACTCATGAGCCGCTTTTACCAGCCGCTCATCCTCCAAATTCGTACCAACAATAATACGGCTCGGATACAAATTATCATAAAGAGCTTTGCTCTCCCTCAGGAATTCCGGGCTGAAAATAATGTTATTACTGCCAGTTTTTTTCCGTACAGACATTGTATATCCAACCGGTATTGTTGATTTAATAACCATAATAGCATTTGGATTATACTTCATAACCAGTTCAATAACCTTTTCCACTGCCGACGTATCAAAAAAATTCTTCTGGCTGTCATAATTTGTAGGTGCAGCAATCACAACAAAATCAGCATTGCTGTAAGCCAACTCTGCATCCAACGTTGCTGTCAAATCCAATTCTTTTTCTGACAAATATTTTTCTATATATTCATCCTGAATAGGTGACTTGCGCTGATTGATCAGTTCAACCTTTTCTGGAATAATATCAACCGCATAAACTTTATGATGTTGCGACAGCAGTGTGGCAATGCTTAAACCTACATAGCCGGTTCCTGCCACAGCAATCGTGTAATGTTTGTCCATTGTTTCTTCCTCATTTCTTCTTTTATCATCAGAAGAGCTTTCTATATTTACGTTCCAGTTCACTTACATATTTTTCCGGATCATACTTATGTTTTGCCGACTGTACAATTCGTTCTGTATCCCAATCTTCCTTCTTATCGCAAAGTTCCAGTTTTTCAGCTAAATCTTTCACATCTTTCGGCTTAACAACATATCCGGTAACACCATCTTCTACCAATTCCGGCAACCCACCGTTACTGCTGACAATTACCGGCCGACCAGCCGCCTGTGCCTCCATAATGGAATATGGACCATTTTCATACCACTCACTAGGCAAGCAAACACAAAGTGCATTTGCTACAATATCCTTCAATTCCTGCCCTGACTTGAACCCCAACATTTTAACCTTTTCTTGTAATCCCTTTTTAGCGATTAATTGCTCAATCTGGCTTTTCACCGGACCTGTTCCAACAATATAAAGTGGTTTATCCACTTTTGCCTGTGAATATGCATTTACCAATGTAAGAATTCCTTTTTCCCGGCTCAGACGACCGAAATAAAGAAAATAATCTCCCTTTTCAGCACCATTTTTATACTCAGTTCCCTCTGGCAAAAAATTCGTCATATGAACAACTGGACATCTGACTATCCCGGCTTCTTCAATTTTATTTTTATAGAACGCAGACGGAGTAATAATCAAATCTAACTTCTGATAAGTTTTCTTCCACTTATATATCTCTGCTTCCATCATAGCCAACAGACTCTTCGCCTTAGAATCTTTCATACAACCTGTCCTAAAGCAATTCATATATTTTCCATGCAGACATCGTTCACATACTTCACCATGATTCAGCATCTGATAGTTTGGACAAATGCTTTTCAGATCATGCGCTGTATAAACAATGGGAATGTTATGCTTCTTTGCCACATCCACAATCGATCCTGTCAGCTGGCTCTGAAAAATATTCAGATGGATAATATCCGGCTTTTCATCAATAAGTAATTGTTCAAACTTTTTCTTAGCTTCCAGACTATACAACATCTTCAATGCAGATTTTACTGTCTGTATCTTTCCCATTGACGCATTGAAATCGACATGATCAACAAAATATTTTTCCTGTTTACATGGACGATTATTATCATCCTTCATGGAAAAATAAATAACCTCGTGACCTCGCTTTTCTAAAAGATCTCCAAGACCAAAATAATAGGTTTCTGAACCGCCTTTGACTGCATGAAATTTATTCACCAGACATATCTTCATTTCTTAAGTTCCTTTTATACTTTCATTTTTTTCATTAGCCAACTGACAATCAGTACACCTGGCATACATAACAATATTCCCCACACCAAAATAAGGATAGGTATTCTTGGACTATATAGAATCTTCTGCATTGTTACTCCACCAAAGATCCATACAGCATGACTATACCACAAATTTGTGCTGTATTGTCCTAATTGCAGTAACAACATTTTTATGTAACTCTGCTTTTGGAGCAAACATGTAATTCCAAAAATAAAAGCCGCTGAAAACCAACTGTCAAAAGATAATGCATGATTTCCAAATACTAACCTTGACACTATCACTACTATTAGTAATACAACACAAAAAGCATCGTAAAACTTCAATTTTTTAATATACTGATATATTATGTTATAAAGCTTCGACTTACAAATCACCATTCCTGTCAAGAAATACGGAATATATAATAGATAAGTGTTCAGCAAAGCATTTTCACCGATTGTCTTCGTAAAAAGTTTACGTAAAACAATTCCCAAAAACGGAAGAATAAGTACGAATGCATATTCTCTTTTTGTTCTTTTTACGATGATATAACAAAGAGGAGAAGTCCACAGTGCAAGCAAATAAAACTTAATATATCCGACAAACGGATTCCCATCCAACTGTGTCAATGTAAGGTGACCGATTATCTTCTGTATACCCCCCCCCGAATCTCCGAAGAGGCTTACAGGCATTTCAACTATCAGAACGATCAACCACCAATTAACTAAAAGCTGCACAGTTTTTCTTAGCAAATATTTAAAATCCCATATTTTATCTTTATTTCGATAGGTAATATATAAACCATATCCACTAAGAAATGTATACATTGCAACACAAATTTTCCCAAAAACCGCAAGATAATACTCCAGAGTTCTATCCGCAAAAGGAATCCCATAAATAACATTTCCTTCATTTACCCAATCAGGGAAACCAATAAAATGGTGGAAAAGCATAATACAAATTGCAACTCCCTTAATTGCAGTTGTCATTTGTTTATCAAAGTTAAATTCCACATCGCTGTTTTGTACTTTTTTCTGCATTATGTCACCTCTGTGAGGTCCCGATATCTGTAAGAAACAGTTCTTCATACTTCCCAACAATATATTCCCAGCTATACGCCTCCCGGATTCTCTGCTTTGCCTTCTTCCCTAACTCCGCTATTTTTTCCGGTTCCATGGCATCCGCCTTTTCAATCAACCCCGCCAGGTTTCCATCTTCCTTATTCCAGTAAAATGCAGCATCCTCTGCCACTTCCCGGTTAAATCCCACATTCAGCAACAGATTCAAATCTGTACTTCCCAAAGCTTCCAACAGACTGGGATTGGTTCCTCCAACCTCATGTCCATGAAAATATCCATAAGCATTCTCACGAATCTTCTTAAGCAGTTCCTGATCATAAACCGTTCCCACAAATTTGATTCTTGGGTCATTGCGAAAATGAAGCTTTTGTTCAAGTTCTTCCAGAAATGTGTCATTAGCTGTCGTGATAATTGCAAAATCTCTCTTGCTCTTACTTTTCATAAATTCCCGGATCATGGTTTCAAAATTATTTTCCGGAACAAATCGTCCAACGACAAGATAGTATTCCTTCGCCATCAAGCCTTTACTTTGGTACCAGTCAAGAAGCTTCTTGTCATCATCTGCCAAAGTACTTGGCTGCGTATCGGAACCGTAGGCTATGAATGTAGTATTCGGATGATATTTCCGATAATCTTCCTGTATGTATTTTTCAATATTGACAGAATCGCAAATCAGCAGGTCTGCATGTTTCACCATACCTGCTTCAGATATTTTCCAATATTTTCGGACGGGTGCTGACCATTTGGCACGTTTCCATTCGTGTCCATCCGGATTCACATACAACTTGCCGCCCAGCTTCCTGATCTGTTTTTTATAGTAGCCGATAAACGGCCCGATTCTACAGGCAAGTACATAGAAGATCGGATGCTTGATAGATGGACGGGCTTTACAGTAATCAATACAGTACTGCAAGGCTGCAAGATCATAATAAATTGCCTTAGCCGCACCGATATCCGGTACATTTACATCAAAGCATTTTGCACCATGATATTCGTATCGTATGGTGTCACCGGCAAGCCGTGCGACATGATAACGAATTTTTTTACTTACCTGGAACTCTGTCAGCTTATCTACAAACGTTTCATATCCACCATAATTCGCCGGTATCCCCTTACTTCCGACAATAAATACCTGTTGTTTTGTTGTTTTATAGTCGGGATTTTCTCTGTGCTGATTTAACTTCCGCACTTTCTTCCCGTTTATCTCTACTATTTTTTTAGAAGCGTTATTTATCTCTTCTACCATTATGTATTCCTCATTAAATTGTGATTAATCCCCATTTTTACCCCATATGGCATCCTGATAAGCGGAATTTCTAACTATAATATTTTAAACGGATCCCTTACTCCCAAGCACCGCCCCGACAGTTTGAAAAATTATCTTAATATCCAACCGTATACTCCATTCCCTGATATACTGATTATCCAGTTTTACCACCTCTTCAAACTCCGTGATATCACTTCTCCCACTCACCTGCCACATTCCGGTCAGCCCCGGTTTGATACTCAGTCTTACTTTATGACGAGGATCATACTGTTCATACTCATCCACTGTAGGCGGTCTGGTTCCCACCAGGCTCATATCACCCTTCAGCACATTCCAGAACTGTGGAAATTCATCGATGGAAAACTTGCGGATAAACTTTCCAATGGGAATCACTCTCGGATCGTCATCCATCTTGAACATCAATCCGTTCATCTTATTCTGTTCCATCAGTTCTTTTTTCCGTTCTTCCGCATCCATATACATGGAACGGAACTTATAAATACGGAACTTCCTGCCATTCTTACCCACACGAATCTGGGAAAAGAACACCGGTCCCGGTGACTGTATGTAGATAATCGGTGCGAATATCAGGAACAGCACACCGGTAATCATAAGACCGACAATGCCTCCCAGAATATCCATACTTCTCTTCACAACCGCCTGAATTGCGGTTGCCGTATTGATACTGGTTGTCAGCACCGTACATTCCCCCAACTGTTCCACACTGCTATTGGGAAGGTCGTTCTCCGAGAAATCAAGGTGAATATGTACCGTCACTCCCATCTCAAGGAAATTCTGAACGAGAAGTTTCTGTGTCTCCTCCGGCACTCGTATATTCAACAGCACTTCATCCACCACATGACTCCTGGCATACTCAAAAATCTCATCTCTGTCAGCCACTATGGGAACAGAATCGATGGATGGTTTCGTAATCTTTTTATCAAACACAATCAGACCTGCCACTTTAAAAGACTGATATTTTTTTTCTTTCAGCCTTTGTATACAGAATGGTGCTGTGGCGAAATCACTGATGATCAGCAGCTGCGGCCGTTCCGGACTGTTTTTCAGTCTGTTTATGGCGACACGCTTCCATATCACCCGCTCCAAATACAAAAACAGAATATCTAATATCCATGTCAGAATAAATGCCCCTCTGGAATACTGAATCTGCAATTTTCCAATAAACAGAAGAGAAAACACAATTGCCATAACAAGGCTGACCTGAGTTATTACTTTTTTCAGTTCAATCAGATATCCCCTGCGAAGAATATCATGATAGTTCTTTCCAATCAAAGAGACTGCCAGCTGAACCAACAGCAGAACGCAGATCATCAGATTGCGATACCGGTTACCGAAAAAATGTTCGAACCTGCCGTATGCCCCGAACGCCAGCATAAAGGAAAGTTCCAGAACAAGCAAATCCAGAATCATAAAATCAATATGTTTTAATACTGTACTGTTTTTCTTTTGATACATATCACACCATTTTTTCTGACATTTCTGTCATCAGAATTATAACCACTTAACTCCCAATATTTTACTCAGTTTCTTATCATTTCGCCGTCTATGACGCATGCCGGGTTGGCATACATGATCCTTCTTGCATATCCTTTGCCCATTACTTTTGTTATGTACGCAAAACATTTCCCTAAGCAGGGCTTTCTGCTGCTGAGATTATGAGCATCACTTCCAACGAAATGTATAAGATTCTTTTTCATCAGATTTTTGCAGAAACATTTCATCCGGAATCCCGCTTCTCCAACAATCGAAGATGCGTTAACCTGAATCAGCGCGCCCAGATCCACCAGATACTGAAGCTCTTCATAATTCTTATACAACAGACTATAACGTTCAGCATGTGCAATAATCGGTATATATCCCTGGCCAAGAAGTGCATGACACCGTTCCCTGACATATGAGGCACGATGAAGTTCTGAAAATTCCACCAGTACGTACCGCGTTCCAGCCATCGTCGGACGTTCGCCATTCTTAAGAGTTTCCATCATATCCATGTTGGCGTGAAACTCACACCCCAGATAGATGTGCATATCCGGATATCGCCGGGATACTTCTTTTTCCAGCAAAAAAAACTGCTGCGAGATGTCTTCCGGGGATGTCTCAAACATTCCCTTACGAAAATGAGGTGTTACAATAATTGATCGCACGCCATCTTCGTATTCCATTCGTAGCAGTTCCAATGCTGTTTTCATATCTTTTGCGCCATCATCTACACAGGGAACAATATGACAGTGGATATCAACCATGCGTGCCATACAATCCCTCCCTTATAACTCAACATCTCTACAATTTCTGACAAATTTCTAATAATTCTTTAATTTATTATAACGTCAATCACTATTATTTGCAAGGCATTTTTCTATTTTCCTTATATTTGTGCAGTATAACTATAGTTTACAAGATATCCCCAAAAGGTTTGTTGCATATTTATGCAACACCAGCGATATCCATGGTATTTCTCGGATGCAGGTTTCTCAATATGTCAGCCTGTTTCTTTGCTGAAATATGGATATATATCTGCGTTGTTTTTATCGAACTGTGTCCCAGAATCTGCTGCACACAGCTTACGTCTACACCTTCCTCAATTAAGTAAGTGGCAAATGAATGCCTGAACATATGAGGGGTGATTTTCCGTTCAATACCCGCCTGTTTCGTATACTTTTTCAGCATCAGTCGTATCGACTGCTCTGTATATCTGTTTCCTCTATTGTTCACAAAGAAATATCCGCTCTTTTTGATTGCCGACTTATTTTCAGCATAATACTTCTTCAGCACATCCAGAATCGAAGGACAGCTGATCTGTACATACCTTTCCTTCCCGCCTTTTCCCATCAGCCTGATTAAACCCGTATTCAGATTGATACAGTCCTCCCGAATATTCGAAATCTCATACACCCTCGCTCCTGTAGCAAAAAACGCTTCCACAACCGCAACATCACGCAATATGTAGTTATAGGATGATTTATGTTCATTCAGGTATTTGTACATATAATTTAACAGTTGTTCAATTTCCTCTCTCGGAATTATCCTGGGAAGAGTTATTATTTCTTTAAACCTGACTTTAATTTTGTGGAAAGGATTTTCAACAATGATTTCCATTTCTTCCAGATAATTATAAAACGCCTTCACTGATGCAATTTTTCTCTTTACCGTCTTTTGCTTATACTTCTGATGAAGCTGCGTAATATACGCTTCAATCCGCTCTTTTTTCGGCTCATCAACACCTACATACTCAAAAAACTGACGCAGATCAATACGATATGCTTTCAGTGTCTTCTGATCTAATTGTTTTCGGTATTCACAATACTCCAAATACATTTCCAATTTATCTTTCAGTTTCATATCAGATGCCTCCCTGGTTTTATCGTCAACATAATACTAACGCATATGGGAGAAATTACAATCGATATTTCGCTGGGGTTTTGTGCTGGGGTTTTATGGATAATTAGCAGTTATCCTTCAATTTTCAAACCGTATGATGCCTATTATCTGATT
>JBJENY010000035.1:0-4144 GCA_051880435.1 Lachnospiraceae bacterium
CAGAGGTTTCTTTTTATTCAATTGGCATTATTTCTAAATTACAGGAATGCTCCAAAAAAGAATTTGTATTCAAATTAAATGCTCTTATTCATAGAAAATATATTGCAACGAACCAAACAGTAAGGCCACATATCATAATAAACATTATCATACGCGACCCCACTTCTTAACCTTATTCAGTTCCTGTTACAATCCACGAAATAATGATGATTGATTCATCAACACCCTTTTAATGATCCATTTCTTCATAAATGGTACACCCCTTCCGGGTTGTCTCCTTTGTTCGATAAAGCGCCTTATCGGCATCATGGTATAATTTCTCATCATACCCGGTAGTAGAAAATGCCACTCCTGCACTGACAGAAAATGCCGGCAGTCCTTCAATGCCATTTAAAATAACAGTATTTACTTCATTCACAATGTTTTTAATGGCAGCTGCTTTTTCCCGGCTAACACGATTCATAATGACTGCAAATTCATCTCCCCCAAGTCGGAAAATATAATCTATAGAACGCATTTTTTCATTTAATACAGACACTAACGCTTCTAATACATCATCACCCACTGCATGACCATAGGTATCATTTATATTTTTAAACCGGTCAATATCCAATAAAACAAGAGCAAAGTCCGGTGTGCCTTCATCCATAAACCGGGTGACTCTGTTAAAGGCAGAACGGTTCAGCGTTCCGGTCAGTTCATCATGCTCAATTTTATATTGCATTTGCTGTTCCTGTTTTTTTTCTATGGTAATGTCAAGAATGGCTAAAACAACATTTGCAAGACTTCCGTCATCATTTCGTTCACTTGGTATCAGTAACATTCTTACCCATTCAATAAATTTTCCCTGAAATTCAGCACTAATCAGATTTGTATTCTCCAAGCGTGCCTCTAACGTTTCCAGATTCATAAATTCACGGAATTCTTTTTCATATGTATCCAATATTACATTCTGGCATACACTCTCTACCACCTTATGGTGAAACATTTCATCAGCTGATAAATTCTCCAAAATAGGCCTTGAACCCTTAATTGCTTCCACTGCTCCATCTGATAAACGGATACTATAAACGGAACTGTAAATGCTACTTAAGGCATTAACAGTATGAAGATGTTTTTCTTCTTCTATTTTTTGCTGGGTAACATCCTTAACAAGAAGCACAAAACGTTCCATGATTCCCTTTTCATTTACCGAAACAGCAGAAAACTCTAAACGGAACCAAAACTGTTCTCCCTGTGCATCCACTCGCTCAATATCAATGGAAAGGGTGCCCTGATTGGCACATAAAAAGGATTGCAGGTATGAAATATCTGTTCGGTAAAGCAAATCTTCCCGATATTGTTCTTTAATAATCGATGCATATAATGACCGTAACCAGTCCCAATCACCATATTCCGGAATAACAGACTTTAATCTTTTCGTCACACGAAATGCTTCATATTTTTTTGTACTACAATCTACCACAAACTCTGACAGGTTACTGGAACGAATCTCTTCCATAAAGTACAAATACTTATGATTCATTCTTTCTCTGTGGTAAAGAGATCCAATTTGCTTTCCTAAGAAAAGCCAAATATCCTCATTATGAGAAAAAGCCGAAACATCAGGATTCATAATACCCATACACTCCGGAAGACTATCTTTTATTGACAACGGAATTAACATAAGGGAATGCACGCCTATTTTTTCCATATTAACCCGTTCCAAAGGCATAGAAGCCTGCATTTCATCCAAATCTTTAACAAGTATCATCTGATTCCTTTTCAAATTAGAAATCCATTGTTTCAGTTCTCCTGCATCGGAATGAACATATCGGTTGACAGGGTCTTGTACATCTAATTGCTCCCCTTTCCAATGATAGGTCTCTTTTACCATATTCTGTTCTACCCCGGATTCATAAATACAAATCCGGTCTGCATGCATAAAACTGCCCAGCTCTTTTAATATGTATTGGATAATATTATCAATACTATCCTCGGAATTTACTCCTATTAACAAATCTGTAATAAAGGCTTTTGTCCGTTGTTCCAGACTGTCTTGCTCCTGATGATTCATAAGACTTCCCCCT
Source organism: Lachnospiraceae bacterium (assembly GCA_051880435.1). GTDB lineage: Bacteria > Bacillota > Clostridia > Lachnospirales > Lachnospiraceae > CAG-590. The sequence continues at coordinate 2,070 of JBJENY010000035.1, forward strand.
TTTAAAACGATATCACATCCGGTAATTCTCTAAAGCTGTTAATTTTGGGAACCTCAGCCTCTATGGTGCCAAATCCGTAGGCTGCATGAATAAAAGATATCCCTGCTATCCGGCTTGCTTCATAATCCCCCTGAATATCTCCCACATAAACCGCTTTTGTAAGATGATTTCGTTCTACAATATTTCGAATGTTATCTCCCTTCTCCATCAAATTATTACCATAACACTCGATATCATCAAAATATTTTTCAAAATGATAATGCTCCAAAAAAGCTTCAATATAACCACTTTGACAGTTACTTACAATATATAAATGATAGTTTTCGTGAAGCTTCATTAGGGTTTCTTCCAACCCATCATATAAAACACCACCATGTATTCGTAAATATTCATTCTCATGATTGCCACAATGGTCCAGTAATTCCATACGTTTCCTTTCCTCCAAATCAGGAAACAGTTTTTGTGCCAGACGGTCCATTGTAAGACCCATAACCGACTGAATATCCTTTGCCGTTAATTTTTTATCCGGTGAATACTCTTTTTCAATAATTTCATTCCAAGACTGGGCAACCCCCTGGGCAGAATCCCAAAGTGTACCATCCATATCAAATATAATACCTAACTTTTCTTCCATGCTGTAGATCCTTTCTTATCCTCTGTAATGGCATTATGATATGTCTCTTTATAATTTTCAACATATCGTTCTAATTCTTCCTTACAGGAAAACTCCTCCATATGGTCAAGAACATCCTGTTTGTCAACCTGATCCTTACGATTTAACAATTTGTCAACCATTTCGTCATTTCCTATTTCTTCCGATATCAAATCCTTACATACCGCCACCCTTGTAGCCAGGTTATTAAATTCTCCATTGTCCGGTGTCATAACATCCCTCCGTTCTATCCTGTCTGATAGAACTAGCGTACCCGGATTTTTATAAAATATTCATAGAAAGACAACGCTGTCAATTCCTTTTTTCCTATCATGCATTACCTTATCATCCTCGGAATGTATCCTCTGCCGTATTGAAATAATACTTCCGGCGATGAGAAACAATCACATCATATACAAGTTTTGGATTCTCAAACAACTCCTTAGCCTCCCATTCCTCAATGGGAATTATATCCTGAAGATAACCAATATAATACACCCCATTTTTACGAATTAATTTGGGTTTTTCATAGAAACAGGATGGCTGTGGAAATTCATCTCTCTCCGGGATTTCTTCAACCTTCTGATTTTGTGAAGTAAAATTATGACCTGTCAAATAGTCTTCCGATTGATTGGATTCCGGTCCTTTAAATACCTTTAGCCCCATATCATCACCTTACTTTGCTTTTCTCCATCGTGTATACCATAACTGCATGATATCATCAAAATTCTTTAGTACCATTTCCTCTTCATCTGTTCCATCATCTGTTACATTCACCACAGACTGATTTTCTATATTCTCCCACTTTTGTGGTTTTTCGCCAGGTCTTGCTTCTATGGCAACCTCAATAATCTGCTTTTTTTGTTCTCCTTCCTCCAAAAGCACACCGGATTTTTCACATAATTCTTCATATTTTCCAATTTTATCTTCTGTAGGAGGATTATCTAAAATCAAAGTAACACCGGCAAAATCACTTAATAGTGTAGGTTTTACACTCTTCTTTTTTAAGGAAATCGCACCTACGCTTGCGCAATAACCGGAGTTTCTAATCATATAATCCACAAAAGCCTGTGCAGTCACCTTATTATCACTTTCTCTTGGAATACCATAACTTGCGCTATAGGTAGCTGTGGCATATCTCTTCCCGTCAATATTATAAGGAAATGGCATATATCCAATATCATCCGGATTGGTTCCTGCCTTCTGTAATACAGCAAGATCTTCAAAATCAACAAGCATACAGGCTATTTCTCCACGATTCAATAATTTCATGGCTGTGGTCCTATTAAGATTAACCTGTTGAGATAAACGGTCATACTCAATATCATATAGGAGCTTGTGCACAATATAATTCGGACTACCTTCCGAAAATGGATTTGTTTCCATTACCATTCCATTATAATGATAATCCGCATCACCGGCT
>JBJENY010000036.1:0-21528 GCA_051880435.1 Lachnospiraceae bacterium
CCTGTTTAAGTTCAAGATTGCGAACGAGCTTAGCGAGTTTCGCAATTACCTATATACATATTGTATACAAAAATTTTATCAATCAATCAGGCTGGCAATCGATATCAAATCATCATATTCCAGCGTCTTATCCGAACCATCATCTTTAAATGTTACAGTGTAGCTTTTTGATAAATATCCGGACATACTTAAGGTAATTATATGACTTCCCGTAACTTTTGTAAAGGATATTGGGGCAATTCCAATATATTTTCCATCTAAATATACATGAGCATTCACGGGTTTTAACACCGTAACCTTATTTTTCGTTTCTCTATTATCCTCTTCCGAACTGTCCGTTGAAGACTGACTATTATCTTCGATTGTGTTGTTTTCAATAGAAATTGAAGTCCTTTGGGTCGTTCCGGTCTGGGTGGTATTTTGGATTGTAGTAGTATTGGAATTGGTTTCTGTATCGGAATCATCTAATGGAATTAACGTATATTTCTTTATTTTATATGCATAATTTACATTAAAGGACGCACTGTAAGACTGATAACCATTTTTTACAATATAAATTCTGTGCTTTCCATAAGGAATCTCCACTGCACCTTCTGTATTCACACGCACATCATCGATATAAACTGCTGCATCTGATGGGGTTACCGCAAACAAAACAGACCCGGTCTCTTTGGGTTCAATAGCAATATCTTTTAAAGAAACAGAAATCTCCTGATTTTTCAAAACAGTAACCTCTTTTGTTCCACTATCATTTCCTTTGGAAATACGAAGGGTGTAATCACCTTCTCTGACAGTTAACAACATATCTTCCGTTACTGTTTCAATGACATCATATCCGATCTCTATGGTTCCACCCAGATAAGATTCATAGTCCTTTAACTTTACATATCCATGTCCTAACTCAACATAGATAGAGCAGACTGTATTATTATAAAACCAGACAGTCAACTGGTCCTCGGAACAAATCTCATCTAATCCTATTTCTTTGTTATCAGAAAAAGCACATACATTTTTTGCTAATAGATATTCCTGACCTTGAAAACGAATGGTATCTTCGTCAAAGTCAAAAACTGCTCCGGAAATCTCCTGCATTTTAGAAATGCTTTCATTATTGGTTACGGACATAGACAAAAGCTTATCTTTGTTTGCATCATAAACAATATCCACGATACTTCCCAGCTCCACATTGGAAATAGAAAGTAAATCTCCATATTTATCCCGTATATCAGTTCCACCGGTAAAGGACAGATGATATTCTGTGGCATACCCAACGGCTTTTAACTCTATTTTTTCATTCACTTCATCTATATCTGTCACAATACAAAATGCAGATGTTTCCTTTGCAGGTTCTAATGAATCATCATAATCAGGTACTGTTATATTTCCTTTTCCACATCCCCATAAAACGATTAACAGAGAGAACAAAAAGAAAAAATATACCATATCATTTTTACTTCTCTGATTCTTATTCATGTATATATCCTCTTTTCATATGTATCAAAAAATAAATAAAAATGTATCAATAAAACATATCAATAACGTACATCGATAATATGCATCAGCAAAACACATCTATTCCGTATATCAATAATATGCATCAACAAAATACATCAAAGATATCAATAACGCACATCAACAAAACACATCATTAACATGCATCCATAAAACACATTAAAAATTAGCATCAACAATACATATCAATAACATGCATCACCAAAACGTATCAACAAAACATATCAATAACATGTATCAAATCAACTATTATTATAGCGAATTCACAATTAATTGAAAAGAAGCAGTTTATTCTTAAACGCATCAAGCATTTTTTCCCGTTCTGATTCCTGGGCAATTACCGTTTCTAATTTCTCTATATATTTGGGAGATAAAAATGCCTTATTGGTATTATAGTAGCTATTAGCAATTTTCCAAAACTTTTCCGGATAAGAAAATAATATATAAATATATTGATAATCCTCTTTTACAAGGGGAATCTCTCTCTCATAGGTGTGAAATATTTCTTCTAATATGGAAAAATCAAAACTGTTTTTTTCCATAACTTTTCTGGAAAACTGATATAAATCGTTTAACTGATTTCCTTTCGAAAACTTTTCAAAATGAACAAGACCATCAACATGTTCTCCAAAAATAATATTATGCTGATTAAAATTTCCATGACAAATACCATAATGAGAAAAATGATAGGATGCGTTCTTTATTTCACTTGCCAGATTTTGAAGCAAGCAATAGCTTTCTAACCCCTTATCATAAAACTGCCTGCAAACACTTAAATAGGTTTTTTCAAATTCATTCTTTCTTTTTACCTTCATCATATATCGCTGAATTTTCTTTAATTCCTGATTATGACGTAAAAACAGATTTTCTACACTATTTAGTTTATCTCCGTAATGGGTATTGTTATCATTGAAGCCTTCGCTTATTTTCTGACAGTCCAAATTCGTTTCTTCCATATTTTTATTACTATTATTTTCTCCAAATATTTTTTCTAATGCTTCCCCGCTAATCTCATAAAGGCTTGCCAGTTTTTCTAACTCTTCACCATTTTCCATTGCCTGACGTATTTCCACTATTCTTTTTTGCTCTTTTTCCTCTAAGAGCTGTTGCAGGCTCATATTAAAATCGGCTAATACTTCCTGACCCTTTAAATGAAACTTAGCCAGTAATGCGATGCCCTTACAAATATTTTCAATATCATGCATGTCACATTCTTCCCCTTCAAAATGTACTTTTAATACATAAGGCTGACGGTACTTATCATAAGTCAGAAGCTGTTCCTCTTTATTTAAAATAAATAAATCAACATAATCACATCCATGGGCCGCTAACACACATTTTAGTACATACTCTTGTTCTAACCTTGTAACATTCCCTCTAAAGGGTTCTAAAATCCGAATCCCCTTAGATGTATTTAAAATAGTTGCACCACGTCCTTTTCTGGAAGATAGAATTTCCATATCATATTGTTCATATACTTCTGCAAGCTTTTCGGACATAACAATTCCCCTCCTTTACCCTTCATCTTATGAGGGGGGAGGGGAAAATATCACTACTGTTTTAATTTGTCCATAGTTAATTTTAACAAAGTGTTTTTATCATTTAACTCAGGGCGTTCTAACACCTGTTCTAACAAATAGGTTAACATGTTGCCAAGCTCTTTTCCAGGCTTCATACCAAGTTCAATCAAATCATTTCCTGTGACTGCTAGTTCTTTTACGGTAACACATTGTTTTTCCTCTAACACACTTTTATAGTAATCTTTTATCACTTGAAGTTTCTCTAATTTGTCATTTCTCATATAATCACTTTGTCCTAAAATATCGGCTCTTTTCAAATCCACATAGTCTTCAAATAAATCCTTTCCCATTTTATTCAGCGATTTTCTAAAAGATGCCATGGAAGGAACTCCTCCCATTCCGTAATCATGCCAGTAAACTAATCTAGTCACTCTTTGAATGGTATCGTTATCAAACTTCAAGCGTTTTAAAACTGCCTTTGCAATTTTTTCTCCTTCAACATTATGTCCATAAAAATGATCTTTTCCATTACTACTGGTTTTACAGACAGGTTTTGCCACATCATGAAGTAATGCAGCCCATCTCATAGTTTCTGTAGGCTTCACATTTTGTACCACACAAAGGGTATGCATTCCAACATTGTAACAGTGATGGGGATTATTCTGCTCCGTCTCCATCATTTTATCAAATTCGGGAAGAACTACTTTCGTTACCCCTAATTCATATGCCAATTGCAATTGTTCCGGATGTTTTGAGACTAATAATTTTGTAAGTTCTACATGGATTCGCTCTGCACTAATATCCTTTAAATATACAGCCTGATTTCTTATTGCCTCTTTAGTTAAAGAATCAATCGTAAAATCTAATTGTGCCGCAAAACGGACACCCCTTAATATACGTAATGCATCCTCATCAAAACGCTCTGCCGGATTACCAACACAACGAATCACACGTTTTTGCAAATCAGAAATCCCTCCAAAATGATCAATCACACCTTCTTTATCGTTATATGCCATGGCATTTATCGTAAAATCCCGCCGCTTCATATCCTCAATTAAGCTTGCTGTAAAAGTAACCTCTTTCGGACGTCTGTGATCTTCATATTTACCATCTACCCTGTAGGTAGTTACTTCATATGATTCTAACTGATTCCATTCATTATTTTTCATAACCACTGTAACTGTTCCATGGGCAATCCCTGTGTCAACTGTACGTTTAAATAATGCTTTTACCTGTTTTGGTGTTGCAGATGTTGTAATATCCCAATCGTCGGGATTTCTTCCAAGAATTGCATCCCTTACACAACCACCAACAATATAAGCCTCAAATCCCGCTGCCTGTAAAGTATGAATAATTTTCGCAGCATTTTCCGGCATTTTAATCGTAAGCTCCATAGCTCCTCCTTTCTTCATCCTATTCCGAGGAAATACTATTTTCCATTATCATTCCCCATTTTTTAGACCTCTACACGAAACCATTAACCTTTTTCAATTCTAACCATAGTCAAAAATAACTGCCCGGATGATGTGTGTCCGGACAGTTATTCTTATCTTAATTCATATTAATATGCTCTACCAAAATAAACCATCTTCTTAGCCGGCTTACCACAGTGTACACAAACCTCTGAAAGGTTTTCCTGTTCAAATGGCATACAACGGGTAGATGCTGCAGTTTCATCCTTAATGGCTTCCTCACAGGATGTTTCACCACACCACATAGCCTTAATGAATCCCTGCTTATGAGAAATAATATCTGTAAATTCATCCCAAGTTTTTGCAACATGTGTATTCTCTTCCCGATGGTTTAATGCCTTCTGGAATAAATTGTTCTGAATATCCTCTAACAATTCTCCAACCTTATCTGCCAATTCATCGATACTAACTTCCATCTTTTCACCATTGTCACGACGAACTAGCATGCATTTATTTGCTTCAATGTCTCTAGGTCCAATTTCCACACGAAGAGGAATTCCTCTCATCTCAGACTCAGCAAATTTCCATCCCGGATTCTTATCCGAATCATCTACCTTAACACGGAAATCTGTTAACATTTCTTTCAATTGCGCAGCCTTTTCTAATACACCAGGTTTTTTCTGCATAACCGGAACAATCATAACCTGAGTTGGTGCAACCTTTGGAGGCAGTACCAATCCATTATTATCACCATGAACCATAATAACAGCACCAATCAATCTTGTTGTCATACCCCAGGAGGTCTGATGTACATACTCTAATTTATTATCCTTACTTGTATATTGAATTCCAAATGCCTTTGCAAAACCATCACCAAAGTTATGACTTGTACCTGACTGCAACGCCTTACCATCATGCATCAATGCTTCAATGGTATAAGTAGCCTCTGCTCCTGCAAACTTTTCTTTCTCCGTTTTACGTCCCTTAATAACCGGAATTGCTAATACCTCTTCGCAAAAATCAGCATATACATTCAACATTTGAATGGTTCTTTCTTCCGCTTCCTCGGCTGTGGCATGAGCAGTATGTCCTTCCTGCCATAAGAACTCTCTTGAACGAAGGAAAGGTCTTGTTTCCTTTTCCCAACGAACAACGGAACACCACTGATTATATACTTTTGGCAAATCTCTATAGGACTCAATATCATTCTTATAAAAATCACAGAATAATGTTTCTGATGTAGGACGTACACATAAACGCTCCTGTAATGGATTCAGTCCTCCATGGGTCACCCAGGCAACCTCCGGAGCAAAACCTTCTACATGATCTTTTTCCTTTTCTAATAAACTTTCCGGAATAAACATTGGAAGATATACATTTTCTACACCGGTTGCTTTAAAACGGTCATCTAATTCTTTCTGTATTCTTTCCCAAATCGCATATCCCGCAGGCTTAATTACCATACAGCCTTTTACACTTGTATAATCAATTAAATCTGCTTTTAACACAACGTCTGTATACCATTGTGCAAAATCATCTTCCATAGAAGTAATTTGTTCTACTAATTTTTTGTCCTTTGCCATTTTCGTCTCCTAACTACTATTTCATTCTAATCATATAATTCATAAATTCCGAATCTAGTAAATAACAAATGGAGAAATCCAACCTAACATAAATTTCCACGTCTCCATTTTGAATTACTAACACAATTTACTGCTACATTATATATGGAATGCATTTTCTTTGCAAGTTGCAACAAATAATTACAATGTAAATGATACAAACATGCAAATAAATGTATGATATGCTTTATCTAAAATTCATCCAATTCAATCACATCAAAGGCATCGCCTTCCGGTTCACATTTAAACACCATATGTTCTCCACTACTTGGATGTTCAAACTCTAATCGTGTAGCAAAAAGTGCTATCTGCTGATATTTCTTTTTTGTCTTTTGAAAATTGGGATTATATTTTGTATCACCATATATGCCGGCCCCTCTGCTTGCTAACTGCACTCGAATTTGATGATGACGGCCGGTTAACAACTCAATCAAAAGATAAGACAAAATTCCCTGGTCCGTTTCAAATACATCTAACACCTCGTAGGAAAGTGCAGCATACTTTGCACCCTTCGTACCTTTTTTCACAACCTTAGTTGTATTTGTTTTTCCATCCTTTAATAAATAATCTTCCAACTCACCAAAATCATCCGGTAATTCACCTGTAACTACCGCCTGGTAAAACTTCACCATTGTACCATCCTGCACCTGGTCAGATAAATTAGCTGCCGCCTTTTGATTTTTGGCAAATACCATAATGCCACCAACGGGTCGGTCTAACCGGTGAATCAGAGCAAGATAGGGTTCCTCCTCCAATTCTTCTTCCTCAAAAATATGGTGTTTCAAATAAGATAGCACGTCTGTATCTCTGCTTTTATCACCCTGTGCCGGAACACCATAAGGCTTCACACAAACGATAATATCTTTGTCTTCATACAAAATTTCTATTTTCATAGGACACCTGCCTTACCTCATAATATGGTAATGCTAATATGATTTTTTTATTCTGTCAATCCAAACTTGTGTTTAAAAAACGATACCCGTATCCCCATACAGTTTCTAAATATTGGGGACTATCTAAATTTTTTTCAATCTTCTCCCGAATTCGTTTGATATGTACCGCTACCGTATTACTGTATGGCTGTGCAAACTCTCCGGTTTTCCAAATAATACGGTAGATTTCCTCTTTTGTTACAACACGATTACAATTTCTCACAAGAAACAATAATATATCAAACTCTTTTAACCGGAATGGCACTAACTGTTTATCTACATAAACCTTTCGCTCATATACATCAATCATAAGATCCCGTATTTTTATTATCCCCATATCATGGGTTAAACGTCTGTAATTTGTAATATGAGCACGAATTCTTGCAATTAATTCTGTCCTTAAATAAGGGCTTACCATATAATCCGTTGCACCGGCCTGGAATAACATTGTTTTTTCCCAGTCTTCTCCTTTTTCAGATAAAATCATAATAGGTTTATCTGTCATTTTACGTAATATTTTACACAGTTTGGCATTGTAGAAAGTATTCTCTCCCTCTAAAATCACAATGCCCAGTCGTGGTAAGGCATTTTTTATATCGATTTCCCGATCTTCCACAAGCCTTACATAGTCCCCCATATTTTGCTTTCCAACATCATATCCGCTTAACTCTAAAAAGCCTTTTGTTTTTTCACTTCTTACATTATCCCCATACAACAGCAAAACCTGTTCCATCATAAGTTTTATCCTCCCGTCTTATTGCACAAAAAGTGCTATCATTAATAAAATGATAGCACTAAAATATTTGTCATGTAAAACTCCCTGTAATTGACAACCTCTTGTTACAATTGAAAACGGGAAAATAATTTATACATATTAAACAGCTTTTAATTTGAACTTTTGCACATCTTTGTCAGTTTCTACTATTTCAATCTGTCCTCCAAGATTACGAATTTTCTCATCAAAATCTTCATAACCCCTTTGAATATACTTAATATCATCAACCATGGTAAATCCATCGGCTGCAAGTCCGGCAATCACAAGGGCTGCACCGGCTCTTAAATCCGGAGCCACAACCTTTGCACCCACATAGCCTTCTACACCATCAATAATGGCAGTATTTCCTTCTACCTTAATATGTCCGCCCATACGGAACAGCTCGTCCACATATTTGAAACGGTTTTCAAAAATACTTTCCGTAATAATAGAGGTACCTTCTGACAACGCTAAAATCACTGCCATTTGTGGTTGCATATCTGTAGGAAATCCGGGATATGGTAATGTCTTAATATTCGTTGGACGTAATCTGTGATTGCTTACAACTCGCACCGCATCATCATATTCCATTACTACCGCACCAATTTCTTTTAATTTTGAAGAAATCGCCTCTAAATGCTTTGGAATTACATTCTTAATTGTAATATCACCCTTTGTTGCAGCGGCAGCGACCATAAAGGTTCCTGCTTCTATCTGATCCGGAATAATAGAATATTCCGTTCCTTTTAACTTTTCAACTCCACTAATACGAATCACATCCGTACCTGCACCTCTAATGTTTGCTCCCATGCTGTTTAAGAAGTTTGCAACATCTACAATATGGGGTTCCTTCGCAGCATTTTCAATAATGGTTTTTCCCTTTGCCAATACAGCTGCCATCATCACATTAATCGTCGCACCAACAGATACAACATCCATATAGATATGTTCACCAATTAGCTCTTCGGCTTCTACATGAATCATACTGCTATGAATATCTACCTTGGCACCTAACGCCTTGAACCCTTTAATATGTAAATCGATTGGACGGCTTCCAATATCACATCCACCAGGTAATGCAACACTTGATTTTTTATACTTTCCAAGCATGGCACCTAATAAATAATAAGATGCACGAATTTTACGAATAAACTCATCATCCACACAATTATCTGCTAATGGATTAATGGTTCCACCACAAATTCTTACAGTGTGTTCATCTATATAATTGACTCTTGCACCAATTCCCTGAATGGCCTGCAAAAGTACTCTTGTATCTCTTACGTTGGGAACATTCTCAACTACAACTTCTTCATCTGTCATAATTGCTGCAGCCAAAATACCAAGTGCTGCATTTTTTGCTCCTGCAATAGGGACTTCTCCAACTAATGGATTTCCTCCCTTAATAATATATTGCTCCATAACTCACCTCATATAGGTTTGTCTATTACCTAGACATAATCGCTAATATTATATCACGATTACTGAATTTGTAAAGTTTTTTATATTTTCGTTACAATTATGTAACATTTTCCACTGTTCCCACGAAACAGCCAATATCATATCAATTAATATTTTATCCGCTCATTTTGATTCTCTGCTTCACAGTACAGGCAGCGATAAATGCGTTTTTCAGGATCTGTTAATTTGAAAATCTGCTTAATTTCCTGCTCTGTTGTTGTAATACAACGGGGATTTTTACATTTTACAATATTTACGATTTGTTCCGGTAGACCAACCTTTTTCTTTTCAATTCTAACACCATCTTTAATAATGTTAATGGTAATATCCGGATCAATATATCCAAGAATATCCAAATCAATATCATAATCCGGGTGATCAATTTTCAAAATATCTTTTTTTCCCATTCGATTACTTTTTACATTTTTAATGATTGCAACCGAACAGTCTAATTTGTCCAATCCCAAATATTTGTATACCAGCATCGCTTTTCCTGCTGTAATATGATCTAATACGATTCCATTTTGAATTCCGTCAATATTCATATGCAAACCTCCAATTTACAATTTGGTTTTCTAACAATTCGGTTTTTCAATACCAAGTAATGTCATAATTAATGCCATTCTCACATATTTGCCGTTTAACGCCTGTCTGAAATATGCAGCTCTCTCATCTTCGTCCACTTCAACAGCAATTTCATTGACACGGGGCAATGGATGCAATATACGAAGGCTGTCCTTTGCATTTTTTAACTTTGGCAAATCTAAAATATAACTATCTTTTAAACGGACATAATCTGCCTCATTAAAGAATCGTTCTTTTTGAACTCGTGTCATATACAAAATGTCTAACTGATCAATCACTTCATCTATGGTACGAACCTGAACAAAATCAATACCTTTATGTTCAAAAACTTCCTCTTTCAAATACTCCGGAATCTCTAATTCCTCAGGTGAAATCATAATAAAACGAATATTCTCATATCTGGATAATGCTTTAATGAGAGAATGTACCGTTCTGCCAAATTTTAAATCTCCACAAAATCCTATTGTGAAATCATGAAGGGAACCCATTTCACGACGAATGGTCAACAAATCCGTCAAGGTCTGGGTTGGATGATTATGCCCGCCATCACCGGCATTAATAATCGGAGAATCTGATTTCATGGAAGCAAGCAAAGGAGCACCTTCTTTTGGATGACGCATTGCAATAATATCCGCATAGCAGGAAACGACTTTCACTGTATCTGCAACACTTTCTCCCTTTGTGGAAGAAGACGAATCGGCAGAAGAAAAACCAAGCACATTACCACCTAACTCCATCATTGCAGCTTCAAAACTCAATCTGGTTCTTGTACTTGGTTCAAAAAACAGGGTTGCTAACTTCTTTCCCTTACATACTTCACTATACTGTTCTTTATGTTCAATAATATCGTCTGCTAAATCTAATAACGCATCAATTTCTTCCACACTTAGGTCCATTGGATCGATTAAATGTCTCATGATATTACTCTCCTTTACTTTTTTCTTTTTTAACAATGCCATTGTGTACAAAGTAAGAATCAACTTCCGCCTTACAAGACTTATCACAACGAAGTACATAGCATTTGTCATTGCAATATACCAAAACTTTAATCGTGCTTATCTCGTCATTCACAATTCGATAACTCTTTATTTCTTTCCAACCTAAATGGGTACTACCAATAAATATACCATCCGGTGCAATACCACTTTTTGTACGACTATTGAATATTAACCATATTAAAAATACAACCAACGCCGGGAGAAAACGATAACTATGAAATACAATCATCACTGCAATTAAGATTAACCCAATATTCACATAAAGAATATCTAAAGGTTCTGTACTTCTCCCATAGCGACTGTAAACAGTTATCTCCTTTTGTTTGTCTATCATTGAAAATGTAATGACACAGGCCATACTAAACCCCAAGAATAAGATGATAGCCAATGCATTTAACACAATATCTAGTTTCATATACGCCTCTTTATTCTATCATATAAATCCCTTATTTGCAAAACTCTCTTTCGTAATATCAAAAACAATTTCTGGAAAATATAAAAATGCCATTTAAAAAACGTTTCACACCACTTTTCAAATTGTCAAAATCAGAAACAGGATTTACGTTTCCAAATCTTATTTAAAACAATAGATTCGCCTCAACATTTCCATCTCTTAAAACAAACTTTACATGCTTCATTGGCCGATTCACATCTACTCCACTGCCTGCAATATTCACTCTACAGCCGGGATGAATGGTGTTATTCACAACAATACACGCATCTTTACCACTTGCAATTAAGGCTTCGCTTCGCATTTTTTCATCCTTATATTTTTTTAATTCCGTAGACTTTATTACTTTTGCCTGGATAATCTTCATTCTTCTGGCGCTGTTTTCCTGGGTTGCTTTTGTTTTTGCCATTCGGTCTAAAATGTGGGCAGAACGATCTAATAAATCTACTTCTCCTTCTACTTTCTCAATCAGGTGAGTTAACTCTACATCTCTTGCCATGGTTTCCTGCAAAACGCCTGCCACAAGTGTTGTGGAAATTTCATTTTCATTGCCGGCTTCCGTTATTTCCATTCCCTGAATTGCATGAACAGAACCACCTAACACAACTGCTTCCTTTCCTTCAACTAACACCTTTCCTTCTGCAGAAATCTTTGAATTCATAGAATTTTTTAATGTAATATTACCTCCGGCTTCTGCCTGTGAGTTTTCAAAAAACTTACATGTAATATCACCTCCGGCTTTCAGTTTACCGGAAAATTTACCCTGCATACCATTATTTAAAGTAAGATTTTTACCTGCTTCAATATAGCAATTTCCTACATGACCTTTAATATCAATATTCCCTGATGCCCGTACCATCATTCCTGATTTTACATCTCCGCGAATGTAAACATCACCATCAAACTGAATGTGACCATAGCTGATATCCACATCACCACTTACTTCTAACAAATTCGTGATATGAATACTTGTTTCCGTAAAATCAATCCTGCCATGGGCTACAGAATAATACTTGTCATCCTCTATGCGAAATCCTTTCCCTTTAATACAGGGAAGTTCTTTGCCTCGCATAGGAGTACGCATTGCATTGTCGATTGTATAACCATACTCTCCGCCGGTAGCATGTACATACTCAGCAAGCAAATCCCCTTCTTCAACAATCGTATATTCTGTTGTATGTACATATTCTACAGAGCCATCTTCTAAAATCTTTGGACCCTTTTGTTCCTCAGGCTGTGACACATGGAAAATAAAGTATCCATCTTTTCCTTTCACAGGCGCTTTTCCTTTTGCGACCTCAACAAAAATTTCATAAATATTATGTTCAATCATTCGAGTTAATGCATCCCGGTCAATTCCTGTTTTCACATTACGGGACCCTAAAATTTCTACCAAATCATCAACTGATAATTGCTGGCCATTGTCATCCAAATGTAATTTTAATTTTGCAGACATCATATCTGATGATAATGAAATTTCCGGAATACATGGATTTGTAACCAATGCCATACAATCACCACCTTTTTCATAATTGTGAACATTCTGTGAAAGGGGTCAGACCCCTATACATATTTATCGACATATTATGTAAATTAATTAAGGTTTTTATTTCGAAAGCTTATTCTTGAATATAAAACTAAATTCCACTACAACTTTGCCCATTATGTGATAATCCGGAAATACAAAACTAGCCACCACTACGAAACACAAATCGTAATGGTGGCTCATTTCTTCAATCACTAACTTTTTCATTGTAAACTACCCATTGTTTAAAGCCAATGGGATTGCGGTTGCCCTATTTCAAACATTACATTCTACAGTCTACTCATTTTCTTACTTCGTAAGCAATGTAACCATAACTGCCTTTTCTGCATGACGGCGGTTTTCTGCCTGGTCTAAAATAAACTCTAAGTTTTCATCTACAACTTCCTGACTAATTTCAAAACCAACATGCATTGGCATATCATGCATCACCTTTGCCTTACTTCCCGCAAGAAGCTCCTTGTTAATCTGGTATGGCATCATCTTAGCCAATGTCTCTTCCTTTTGCTGCTGATATGCCGGATTGTTAAAGAACTCCATATCTACCCAGGTATCGGTATATAATACATCCATTTCATCAACGTATTTTTTTGCTTCCTCCATTGACATAGATGGATCTAATTCTACATAATGTCCTGATTCCTTCGCTCTCTCATAGAAGTCGGCATCTACTGCTGTATCATTTACAAGTGGTGTCAATCCATAAATGGTTCCCTCACCCATCTTAGCAAAAAATTCAACTAACGAATTAAATACATTATTCTTTGCACCAATGTACATCATTTTCACATTTAAACTACCAAAATGCTCTTTTAATGTTAAAGCATCCGCTAAAATCTGACATGGATGATAGGTAGAGTCACAACCATTAATAAATGGTACCGTTACATTTTTATTAAATGTCTCTACAGTCTCATTCTTAATCAAACGTGCCATAATAATATCCACATTGCGGCATACATATTTGATTTCTGAAACAGGCTCACCTAAAACGAAATTCGAATCCTCCCAAAGCTGGTTATAATATGTACCACCAAGTTCTGTAATACCTGTAGAAAATGATAAAAAGGTTCTTGTAGAAGTCTTTTCAAATAATGTGTATAACTTTTTTCCCTTTAGAGTTTCAGAATACTTTTCCGGATTTTGTTTCATATCATAAGCCAAATCAACAATGTCTTTTAATTCTTCTTTGCTAAAATTCGCAAAACTTACCATATTTTTCATAATGCATTTCCTCTCTGTATCGTTTCATAATTATGAAATATCATATACCCCATCACATCATATATGGGTATTCCACCAAAAAATAGAATAGATTTTTATTATACATACTTTTGGGAAAAAAATGCAACAGAAAAATTAATATTTATTCATTTATTGTATGATTTTATGCAGTTTCATCCTGTTTTTTTTCATTTCCAGTCATTTCCTGCTGTATTTTCTTTTGTTTGTTACAGCTTGTACGTTTTAATCTTGCCTGTTTTCGCTTATCCACCGGTCTCATATTGGTAGCAGCAGCCTCCAATCTGGCTTGCTGTATTTCACGTAAGGTTCTGTCTAGATTTTTGAATCGCTCCTCTGCCTGTCGTTCCTGTTCCTTTGTTAAATCAGTCATTTGTCCGGCAATGGCTTGTGCCGCATGTTCTCCGGCACTTTTTCCAATCAAATCATTATTCTGCGCAATAGCATCTGCAACAATTTTGCTCATTATTTTTTGGAACTGTTCCATTTTCTCCTGATTTGATAACGTATTATTTTTTACGGTCATTAAAGGCTTATGGGTTTCCCGGTTTTCCATTTGAGGGAGAGAAAGCTCCTGCTTATCCTGTACCAAACCGGTCTTCTCTAATTCGCACCCTTCAACAGGCTCATGATAAACCGTTTTTTCCTCTTCCTTTAACTGTTTATTACGATCTTTTAAAATCTGTTCCTTTCGCATTTCCAAATAACTTCGAATCGCCTTTAGCTGAAGACCCCTGTCCTTTAATTCCTTTATCCTTTTTAGATTATCCACATCCTTTTGGGTATAATAGCGATGTCCCATATCATTTCGATGAATTTCCATCTTCAGTTCATCTTCCCAGTATCGAAGCACATGGGTTTCTACTCCTACTAACCGGGCTGCTTCCTTTATAAGATAGTGGTCTTCCTTCATAGAATATACCTCCTTTATTTTTGACACAGCTTGTCCCCTTGTCTTTAGAATAAATAGAACAGTTGCAACTTTTAGTATATAAAAAATGAATCCCCACAGGCAGGGGATTCATCCGTATTTTTTCTGTGAAATTATTCATAATTCGACAATGCCAACCGAAAGCATACGCTATTTCATTTGAATCAATATAATAAAAGCTACTAAAATCTTATTCTTAACAACAAACTATCGTTCCAACATCTTGGCAATATAAGCACCGGTATAGCTTTCCTTACACTTTGCAACCTCCTCAGGGGTTCCGGATGCAATTACAGTTCCACCCTTATCTCCACCTTCCGGTCCAATATCAATAATGTAGTCTGCGGTCTTAATCACTTCTAAGTTGTGCTCAATGACAACTACCGTATTACCACCATCTGATAATCTTCTAAGAATATCTACCAGACGATGAACATCTGCAAAATGCAAACCGGTAGTAGGCTCATCTAAAATATATATGGTTTTTCCGGTACTTCTTTTGGCTAATTCTGTAGCAAGCTTTACACGCTGCGCCTCCCCACCGGATAAGGTTGTAGATGGCTGACCTAATCGGATATAGCCTAATCCAACTTCTTTTAAGGTTTCTATCCTCCGTAAAATCATAGGAACATTTTCAAAGAACTTGCAGGCTTCATCTACCGTCATATCTAACACATCATATATGGTTTTTCCCTTATACATTACTTCTAATGTTTCACGATTATAACGTTTACCGCCACATACCTCACAAGGTACATAAACATCCGGAAGGAAATGCATCTCAATCTTAATAATACCATCACCCTTACAGGCCTCACATCGTCCCCCTGCAATATTAAAAGAAAATCTTCCCTTCTTATAGCCCTTTGCCTTGGCATCCTTTGTTCCTGCAAATAAATCACGAATCAAATCAAATACACCTGTATAGGTTGCGGGATTAGACCGTGGAGTTCTTCCAATTGGAGATTGGTCAATATTAATTATTTTATCAAGCTGTTCAATTCCTTCAATGGAATCATGCTTTCCGGCTTTGACTCTTGCCCGGTTTAAATCATGGGCTAACTTCTTATATAAAATCTCATTTACAAGAGAACTCTTACCGGAACCGGATACCCCGGTAACACAGGTCATGACACCAAGAGGAAATGCCACATCAATATTTTTCAAATTATTTTCTTTGGCACCCTTCACCGTAATCCATCCTGTAGGCTGCTTCCTTACTTCCGGAATTGGTATCTTAATTCTTCCGGAAAGGTAAGCCCCTGTAATAGACTTTTTATTCTTCATAATTTGCTGGGCGGTTCCTTGGGCAATAACTTCTCCACCATGTTCTCCCGCTCCCGGACCAATATCCACAATATGGTCAGCGGCAAGCATGGTATCCTCGTCATGCTCCACAACAATTAAAGTATTGCCTAAATCCCGCAGCTTTTTTAAGGTAGCAATTAACTTATCATTATCTCTTTGATGTAACCCAATACTAGGCTCATCTAAAATGTAAGCAACCCCTACCAGGCCGGAACCAATCTGGGTAGCCAGACGGATTCTTTGTGCTTCTCCACCGGATAAGGTTCCTGTTGGACGGTAAAGTGCAAGATAATCCAAGCCAACATCTAACAGAAAATGAAGTCTTGCTTTCACTTCTTTCAAAATGGCACCACCAATAAACTGCTGACGGTCCGTAAGCTCCATATTCTCCAAAAATGCTGCCAATGCAGAAATAGACATCTGGGTTAATTCATAAATATTCTTATCCGCAATGGTAACTGCCAAAGACTCCTTTTTTAAACGCTGTCCCTGACACTCATCACAAGGTGTAATGGTCATATAGCTTTCGTACTCTTCCTTCACAGCCTCAGAACCAACCTCGCGATAACGACGCTGCACATTACGAATCAATCCTTCAAATGCAATATCATATACACCGGAACCACGCTGTCCTGTATAATGTACCTTTATGGATTCACCATTGGTACCATAAAGAATAATGTTTCTTGCTTCCTCTGACAGCTGGTTAAATGGTGTTGATAAATCAAAATCATAATTCTCTGCCAACCCGTCTAATATGGCTCTTGTATAAGACTTCTTATCGGTACATGACTGCCATCCCGGAACCACAATGGCACCTTCTGCAATAGATAAGCTCTGGTCAGGAATCATTAACTCTACATCAAATTCCATTTTATAGCCTAAACCGAAACAAACCGGACAGGCGCCAAAAGGATTATTAAAAGAAAAGCTTCTCGGTTCAATCTCATCAATACTAATGCCACAATCAGGACAAGAAAAGCTGTTACTCATATTAATGGTTTTGCCACCTACTACATCAACCTCCATCAAGCCATCTGCTAACTTCATAACAGACTCTATAGAATCACTTAAACGCCGTTCCAGTCCTTCCTTAACAACAAGACGGTCAACAATAACGGAAATAGAGTGTTTTTTATTTTTATCAAGAGGTATTTCTTCTGACAAATCATAAACTGAACCATCCACTAAGACTCTTACATAACCACTTCTTTTTATCTGGGCAAGTAATTTTTCGTGGGTACCTTTTCTCCCACGAACAACAGGTGCTAATAATTGGATTTTCGACCCTTCCGGCAAACCCATTATCACATCTGCCATCTGGTCTACGGTTTGCTTTTTGATTTCTTTCCCGCACTTTGGACAATGAGGGGTACCAATTCTTGCATATAGTAATCTTAAATAATCATAAATCTCTGTTACGGTTCCTACTGTGGAACGGGGATTACGGTTGGTAGATTTCTGATCAATGGAAATAGCCGGCGACAATCCCTCGATTTTTTCTACATCCGGTTTTTCAGCCTGTCCTAAAAACTGTCTTGCGTAAGAAGACAATGACTCCATATATCTTCTCTGGCCTTCTGCATAAATGGTATCAAAAGCAAGAGAGGATTTTCCTGAGCCGGAAAGACCGGTCATAACAACCAATTCATCCCTTGGAATCTTAATATCTATATTTTTTAAATTGTGCTCCTTAGCACCTTTGATTGTAATGTATTGTTTCATTGGTTTCTTCCTTTCCTTCTTCCTGTAGTATCTCCCTAATCTGTACTGATTATAGCAAATACAAATAAAAAAGTACAGAACAAAATCGAATGTTTGTTCTGTACTTTTTGTCGTATCTTACCCTTTTCCATTTACCAAATATCAAATTTACAACTTCAATTTCGTAAAATCAACTTCCAAATCCTCATATATTCTTACTTTCACCTTATCATCAAATGTATATCTCGGAACGCTTAACTCAGATTCAAAGAAGTATACTGTTATCGTATTCGTTCTCGGGTCTACAATCCAATATTCCCTAACACCTGCTTCTGCATATAAATTAAGCTTTGCAACATAATCATGACTTGATGTACCCGGTGAAACAACTTCTATTATCCAGTCTGGTGCTCCATGACATCCATCCTCATCCAGTTTTTCCGGGTTGCAGATAACAGAAATATCCGGTTCTACATAATTCTTATCATCCTGCTTAATAAAAACCGCAAACGGTGCTGGATAAACCTCACAATCCCCACCTTTTTTTCGAATATAATTCCCAATTTCCAAATGAAGAAAGCTCACAATCTTCTGATGCATTCTACTCGGTGCAGCATGCATATACATATTTCCAGCAATCAGTTCTGCCCGTTCATTTTCAGGTAACTTAAAAATATCTTGTATTGTATAAATATTTTTCTTTGCTAATGCCATACCACGCCACTCCCTCCAGCGGATTCATTAACTTTCTTATCAATAGAAAGTATAGCACAAATCCAGTGACACTACAATGTTACTATGGTTATATTCTTCTCTCTCTTTAATCATCATAATCCCTTAATGCTATCTTCAATTCCTTCAGCTTATCCCGGTACTCCGCCGCCATCTCAAAGTTAAGCTCCGCTGCTGCTGCCTCCATTTTCTTAGAAAGCTTTTTTATCTCCTCCTGCAATTCCTTACGATTCATGGATTCAACATCCTTTGTGTTATCCCTTGCTCTTAAAGCTTCCACATCTTCATTGGTAGAAGTTGTAATCAAATCTCTTACAGCCTTCTTAATCGTAGTTGGTGTAATTCCATGTTCTTTGTTGTATGCTTCCTGAATCTGACGGCGGCGATTGGTTTCAGTAATGGCATTATGCATAGAATCCGTAATCGTATCTGCATACATAATAACCCGTCCCTCACTATTACGGGCTGCACGGCCAATGGTCTGTACAAGAGAAGTTTCTGAACGAAGAAAGCCCTCCTTATCTGCATCTAAAATGGCAACCAACGTAATTTCCGGAATATCCAGACCTTCTCTTAACAGGTTAATACCAACTAATACATCAAAAATACCTAACCGCAAATCTCTTACAATCTCTGTTCGTTCCAGCGTATCAATATCTGAATGGAGGTATTTGACTTTCACATCATTGCCTCTAAGATAATCTGTTAAATCCTCAGCCATACGTTTGGTTAAGGTGGTTACCAAAATCTTATTCCCCTTTTCCACTTCCTTGTTAATCTCAGAAAGTAAATCATCTACCTGACCTTCTACCGGCCGTACATCAATCATTGGATCTAACAAACCGGTTGGACGAATCAGCTGTTCTGTTCGAAGCAGCTCATGCTCCGCCTCATAGACAGAAGGAGTTGCGGAAACAAACATTACCTGATCTACTTTATCCTCAAACTCATCAAATTGCAATGGTCTGTTATCCATAGCAGATGGCAAACGGAACCCAAAATCAACCAGAGTCTGCTTTCTGGAACGATCTCCTGCGTACATTCCCCGAATCTGAGGAACGGTAATATGGGACTCATCTATAATCATCAGGAAATCATCCTTAAAAAATTCTAACAATGTATTCGGCGTTGCCCCCGGCTCTAATCCCGCAAGGGGTCTGGAATAATTCTCAACGCCGGAGCAAAATCCGGTTTCCCGTAACATCTCAATATCAAATCTTGTCCGCTCACTGATTCTCTGGGCTTCCAATAATTTATCATTTTCCTTAAAGTAAGCTACCTGTTGTTCTAATTCCTCTTCAATCAAAGCAACTGCTTTCTCTATTTTATCCTGAGATACAACATAATGAGATGCAGGGAAAATAAATGCACAGGTCATACCCCGTTTCACTTCGCCGGTAAGGGGATCAAACTCCACAATTCTGTCTATCTCATCTCCAAAAAACTCCACACGTATGGCATTCTCAAAAGTTGATACCGGCAAAATTTCTAATACATCCCCATGCACTCTAAAGGTTCCTCTTTGAAAATCCATTTGATTGCGTTCATATTGAATATCAATTAAATCAGATATGAGCTGATTCCATTCATAAGTCATTCCCACACGAAGAGATAACATCATCTGGGCATAATCCTCCGGAGAACCAATACCATAAATACAGGACACAGAAGAAATAACGATTACATCCCGCCGTTCAATTAACGCAGCTGTAGCAGAGTGACGCAATTTATCAATCTCATCATTAATGGAAGAATCCTTCTCAATATAAGTATCCGTAGAGGGAACATAGGCTTCCGGCTGATAATAATCATAATAGGACACAAAATATTCAACAGCATTCTCAGGGAAAAACTCCTTAAACTCAGAATAAAGCTGTGCTGCCAAAGTTTTATTATGGGCAATAATAAGGGTAGGTTTATTAAGCTGTGCAATTACATTGGCCATGGTAAAGGTTTTACCGGAGCCGGTGACACCTAGCAGGGTCTGGAACTGATTACCCTGTTTGAAGCCCTCCACCAATTCCTGAATCGCTTTTGGCTGGTCCCCTGTTGGCTCAAATTCCGAATGTAAAATAAATGGTTTTTGTTCAGCTTGCACCATTCCACCTCCAAAAAGTCATAGAAAAAAAATCATTTGTCTTTGTCATACCAGTTTATATACTTAAATGAAAAACTAAATTCCAGTTGTGGATTATCCCGGTAAATTTGCGGGATTAAATTCCACTTTGCACCTTAACAATTTTATATTTTTGCCTTATAATGAACCTATAAGCACCCAGTTTTGACGTTTTTGTGCATACTAAATGGGCATCTGAAAATAGTGTGCGAGACTAAATTCCACATGCCTTATGTGTAAGACTAAATTCTGGTGCAGTGAAATCTGCCTGTGCTTTACTATTTTATTTTAAAAGTTTTGGACTAAGCATAACATCATCAGGTGCGATTGCCTTTAATCCTAATGCTTTATGCAGTTTGTTGTCCAAGAGTAAAAGAGAGAGTTCATATGGGCTATGTCCATTGAGACTGTCTCTTTTTTCGTTGTTTATGTGATTCATCATAAGTCTGACTTTATCGTCATCTAAATCAGCGAATGAGCTTCCTTTCGGACGGATGTAGCGGATATACTCGTGGTTCTTCTCGCAGGCTCCTTTTTGCCAAAAGCTGTATGGGTCGCAGTAAAAGACAGTAGTGCTTTTACTTCCGTCACAGAATTCCTCCATCTCTTCGCGGGCGGAGAATTCTGAACCTCCATCCGTGAGAATCACTGGAAAAAGCTTTTTGAATGCTTCCTGCCCCAAAACTGTTTCAAGCCATACAAAGA
>JBJENY010000037.1:0-4062 GCA_051880435.1 Lachnospiraceae bacterium
GTCTACCGTAAACACTTGTAATAAAATTAGAATCAACTTTCTGCAATTCATAAGTACCTTTCCCATTGGTCTTAATACTTACGATCACAGGAAACAATCTGGCATCCAATTCTTCAGTGACTACTACAATACTGTTTTTCTGACTTTGAGAATCATATATCATTACCGGATTCGCCAACAGTTCTGGTAATTTTTTTACCTGCTGTATGGTTAGACCATGCCCTTTTGAATTTTTGGTGGAAATGGGTCTTATAGCATTATGTAAATGTTTATGTGTAAACAACATAGGTAATTGCTCACATCCTACATCCAAAAGGAGCTGTGGTGTATCACATACCTTCAATGCATTATACTGGTTTGCTGTACCGGCAATCACCTCATCCACCTGTTCAGCAAATGACTTTTCCATGATAATATTTTCATCTTGAAGAATTGTTTCATTTACTTTTGCTGTTATTTCAGACGCTTTCACTTCCATTAATTTATCAGCATATGCCTTATAGCCATTACGTTCAAGAAAATTGGTCACACTTCCAAATCCATCACCTATATCCTGTCGGACTTTAAGAGGTTCCATTCCGGGTATATATATTTCATACTTAACTTTTGTATAAGTCTGATGCTGAGGTAAGCCCTGATCCATTAATATATCAAATGCATCTTTTCCATACTGTTGCAGTTCCATCTCTCTAAGCTTTATCCATTCATTATCTGATTCTTCCATAATCTGGCTAAACTCGGATGGAGAATATACAGTACCTTCCCGGAAGGCTCCGTGTTCACTCCACTCACAATAGATAGACGGTCGTTCTCTTGGTATCTGTTCTCCATTCAATCCGACTTCCGGATGTTCATTGACATATTGGGTAAGTCTTCGTTCAATGAAATCCCAGTTTTCTTTAATAACAGGGTCGTAATCATTAAAGCTAACTATTTCTCTGCTCTTACCATTAACCGGGTCATAGATACGATATAAACCATCATAGGAATATCCATTAACATCCAAACTAAAATGTAAATAACCATCTTCAAACTCAAAGCTATGTAATCCACTTTCAATCATCTCAAGCTGCTGTGTTATATATTCAAACTTTAGATTTCCGGCCTGGTAAACCATATCATTATAATTCACAACCTCTAAATCATCCTTGTGAGCTTCAATATAATCTTGTAATTCCTCACGACTTAGATACATAATATCCGGTTCCTGATATGGAACAATATTTCCCTTTTCTTCCAAAGTAACCAGTCTGTATTTAGTACCTGCAGGCATGTTATCAGTTGCAACACTTACAAATCCTATTTCAGAATCCTCATAATCAATGGTTGATTCAATGGCAACCTCTGATTTGGTTTCCTGAAGAACTTTTGCATGAAACGCCTCCAATGCCTCCCCTAAATTATCTGTCATATACAGAACCGGTTCTTCATTTTCATTCATTTCAAATGCCAGACGTTTACACATTTGTCTTAAAATATATTTTTCGCTTTCGCCTCTAAATATCTCTCCTTCCATAATATCGTATTTAGGTTCGTTACTTAGAAATTTTTCTGTTGGAAATCCAATTCTACCCGTATCATTTTCTATTCCATTCACAAATGAATGCATTGTTACAAGTGTTTGATCACGAGAATCCTCTCCCGGTTTAGGTTCTTTATAATTCCGTTCTACAGATAATTCAATATATGTATTGGCATTATTCGGTGCAGTTAATCTTATCTTCCATGTATCCGGCTTTTGTTCCTGTCTCATCTGTGTACTTGTATATGCCAGTAAATAAGTAAAATAATCATCTATATCCCTAACCATATTTTCAGTAACCGGAAGTCTTTGAATATAATCATGCAAAACACCTAATCGTTCTACATCCGGTTTTCTTAAACTTTTAATAATTGTTTCTCCATCCAGATTAGTTGAATTTTCCGTACTAAAATGAGCTAGTTGAACAAAATCTCTACCATTAATGGAAAATTCAATGCTTTTTTCCATATCCCCTAACTTAAGATATTCGTCCAATGCTGCCAAATAGGAAGTCACTCTATCATTAGTTAAATACTGGGTGCGAGTTTCCCCGGTTTTTATATAAAATCGTAATGTATTCCTATCCTTTTGGTTATCTAGCAATGCCTGGTAACTATATTGTGCAGTTTCCGGATTTTCCTTGTAAACAGTGGTAGTCGAATCCTGTATCGATTGAACATAATTACCATATTGATGAAGATAATGAATCATAATATCTTCATTAATAACAACACCATTTCGAATATAAGAGCAATAAAAAAGTCGACCATCAGAATAATCTATAATATCCTGCATGATCGACAAAGCTAATGCTTTTGTTTCCGGTTTGTTAATAATTTCATTTATTTCTTTGGAATGGGTCCCGGCCAAACTATGCTCTTCTATATATGACCAGGCTGAATTCCATAATCCATGACTTTCAATACTATCCGGATTTGTTTCCTCATAAAAGTTCGGCAAAAGAGATGCAACTGAATCCGGATTTGCATTTAATTCCTCCTTTAAATTTAATAATGTTTCCCTTAACTGTTTACCTCTTTTCTGTTGCCAATCCTTAAAGTCATTTCGTGTGTGTGCCTTAAACAGTTCGAGAAAGTTTTCGTAATGACTAATTATTATATCTAGTTTATCCACAGATGTCCCCTCCTTTAGAATTGTTTCTACTGGTAGTACGGAAGCATTGCTTTCATCAATTCCTCTGTCGTCATCTTTTTTGCTTCCTCGTTGGATATTGCCATTGCTGCCCTGTATGAGGACTCCTCTGCGTCCTCTATTATCTCCGCCGTCAATGGT
Source organism: Lachnospiraceae bacterium (assembly GCA_051880435.1). Lineage (GTDB taxonomy): Bacteria > Bacillota > Clostridia > Lachnospirales > Lachnospiraceae > CAG-590. The sequence goes on from JBJENY010000037.1 coordinate 2,816, forward strand.
GCTACCTTCGGTATCTCTTTCATTGTCTCTTTCTTCATCTCTCCCATAGTCTAATTCTCCTTCCATTGTTTTATTTTGTTCTGTCACTAAAACACGTCTGGCATTTGTTATAAATTCACCTGTAAGATTATGGCTTTCAAGTAATACAGGTCTTTCTCCCCTTATCACATCATTATCCCATTTAGAATAGCCATCTATCAAATCCTTACTAGCCTTTAATATTTCATAGCACTGCTCGATTCGATTACCCTGACGTTCATTATCATATTTGTCAATCAGTGCTGGATCTAAAAAGCGACCATCCTCTATAAATCGATTTAGCATACGTCCTAATGCTTTATTCCTGTCAAGATGGACATAATGCAGATAAACTGTGTACCCTTCGTTTTTCGCTAGCTCAATAGATGTTTTAAGCAGTTTTTCCGAATCACTTCCAACTTTAGGTAAAACAATATTTTCATGATTAAAAATAGCCTGACGAAATACGAGTTCTGATATTAGTTGCGATTCTTTATGTACAACACCAGCTCCCCATCCGTTATTAAATTGTGGAATTTCTTTTTTTGCTTCATCATTATCAACGACTTTGCTATGAAATTCACTTGATAAAGAATTTACGATTGCGGAAGATTTTCCCGAAGCGGGTAGACCAATTACAATGTCAAGACGTGAATTTTTTTCTACATCTCCATTATAAATCACCTTTCCATTTTCGTCAATCATAACAGAACCGAATTTGCTAAGTTTTTCAGCAATATACACCCTCAATTCTTCTCGATTTTCTAATTGAATTGTTGGCCGGGAATAATCAATATTGCTTCTTGCTGTTTGAATTTCTGTTGTGGCATTGATTTCCTCTAATGTAACATATTGATTTTCAGATAAACGACTTAATATATCCTGCATTTCAGCACTGACTGGTTTGCCGGTTAATTTTACAATCTTGGTTGGTTTTGTTTCTTCATTTGTAATTTCTAAAACCTGGTTGTTCTCTATCAAGTTATCCTGAGAATATTCATTCTGATGTAAAATTCCCTGTTCCTTTAATTCGCCAATCAATGCATCCATAGCTGCATTAATACGCTGTCTTTCTTCACCCTGTGGACTGGTAGAAGCTTCCACTATTTCTCCATTATTAACATATGTCCCCTTCATCTCTGAATATCCAACAAGATAATCCGAATTAGAAGGTTTTAATTTGTCTCTTATATACGAAGCAAATGCTCTTGCAAAGAGTTCTACATCAC
>JBJENY010000038.1:0-21090 GCA_051880435.1 Lachnospiraceae bacterium
TCATATGCCATTTAAGATTATCAAGATTGATAAATATATTATATGGGATTCCTTTGATAATAATAAAGCAGGCATTACCTTGGAATATACGATTGGAATGTTGAAGGCATTGGAGTTACTTATTGTGGCAGAGGGTGTTGAGACAGAAGAAATGAAAATACAGTTAGAAGAGATAGGCTGTCACTATTTACAAGGATGGTATTATTCCAAAGCAGTTCCACCGGAGGAATTTATGGGTATTTTGCAAGCTGGTTGTTAAATATGCCGGATAATATTTTGGTCAAATGAGAAACTAAATTCCAGTCTGGATTGATTTCTGGGGATAAATACTAGAATTTGAGAGTCTGCTTTACGTTTATTAATTTGTTTTATGGTCATTCTATGTTTATAATTATTGAGAATGTAGACAAATTATGATATAATTTGCATATAATGTAAATGGAGGTAGATTAGTATGTTTGCATTACAGGAATCAATAAGACCGTCAGCCGACTTAAGAAATCATTATAGTGATATTTCAAAGCGGTGTAAGGAAAATAAAGAGGCAGTAATTATTACAGTAAATGGTAGAGGTGATACGGTATCTCTTTCATACGAGGAATACAAAAATATGAAGGCGCGTATAGAACTACTGGAGATATTAGCTGAAGCGGAAGACGATGTAAAAAATGATCATGTTGCTCCCATAACTGAAACATTTGATGATTTACGTAAAATGCTTCAGGAGGGCTGACTATGAAATATGAGGTAATACGGACTGATACAGCGGATGCGGGTATTAGAAGGATAATCTTATATGTTGCTCAGAATTTTGGGAATAATGTAGCTCTTGAAAAACTTAACCAAATAGAAAAAAGAATTCTTGATTTGGGTGATGATTCGTATATTGGAATAGAACCAAGATATCTTGTTCTTAAACGTCAAGGGTATAAAGTGCTTATTTTAGAAAAAGATTTAGTCTTTTATAAAATTGATGAAAATAATAAGAGAGTAATTGTATATGCTGTTGTGGATCAACGACAAGATTATTTAAATATAATTCGTGGATTATAGAGTTTGTTAAATCTACAGATTCTAATATCATTTTGTATACGACAACTATGTTTTCAATAATAAAATAGTAGAAATATAAATCGAAAGAGGCATCTGGGAAGCAAAATGAACATTTTTAACGAAGGTGAGTTGCTTGAAGAAAGCAATGTGCAAAATTTGCACATTGCAAATTCGGATAAGCCAGTAGCATTTTACAGTTTGGATGTTATTATTTCTGTTGGGTATAGAGTAAAGTCACAACGTGGTGTTCAGTTTAGAATATGGGCAAGTAATATACTGAAAGAGTATATGAAAAAAGGATTTGCTATGGATGATGAACGTCTTAAAAAGCTTGGCGGAGGCGGATATTTTAAGGAATTATTAGAACGTATTCGAGACATTAGAGCTTCCGAGAAGGTATTCTATCGACAAGTTCTTGAAATATATGCGACGAGTATAGATTATGATCCAAATGCAGAGGAGTCCATTTTGTTTTTAAGAAAGTTCAAAACAAAGAAACGCAATTAGAAACCTTTTATTGACTTAGCCGTACGGCATAATATATAATTACGATTATAGGATTATGCCGTACGAACTATTTTTGGCGTAATTAGTATGGCTCAGATCGTACGGCTAAAATGGAAAGGGAATGATGATATGCAGATAACAGATGCAAAAACCTTAGGAGAAGCTATTCGTTTAAGAAGAAAGGAATTACATTATACACAGGCTTATCTGGCAGAGTTTACCGGCTTTAGTGTTAGTTTTATATCTGATTTGGAAAGAGGAAAGGCAACTGCAGAAATTGGAAAAACGATTACACTGATACAATTACTTGGTATGGATTTGCTGGTGGAAAAGAGGGGATAGCAAATGAAACGATTGTGTGTATGGATTGAAATAGAAGGCGAACAAACCTATGTAGGAGATATCTGTGGGGAAGGTGTGGAAGATTCTCGTTTTTCTTATGCAAAAGAATACTATATGGATGGGAAGCATAGACCTATATCGATTCATTTGCCATTTTCGGATGTAGTATTTTCACCTGAAACTACAAGGATTTTTTTTGAAGGATTATTGCCGGAGAGATATACAAGAAGATGCGTGGCTGGTTGGATGCATACAGATGAGAATGATTATCTAACATTGTTATCCGGCTTGGGAAAAGAATGTCTGGGTGCAATTCGGATTATAGAAGAGAATCAGACGGAAACTGAACCCTTATATAAAAAGTTAACTGTAGATGAAGTGAAACAGTTGGCAAGGGAAGGGGCAACAGAAGCTGCAGAATTGGTTACAAAAGCACATTTGTCCTTGACCGGAGCATCCGGTAAGGTTGGGCTGTATTATGATGAGGCTTTAAACGATTGGTATTTACCCTGTGGATCTGCACCGAGTACGCATATTGTGAAACAAAGTCATGTAAGGCTAGATGGGATTGTAACAAATGAACAGTTATGTCTGATGACAGCTAAAAATATGGGAATTGAAGTACCGGATAGTTTTGTAGTAAATGTAGGGAATGGACAAGATGAGGATGTTTTGTTTGCAACCAGACGATATGACCGGATTCAAAAGGAAAATGCAAAGAAGGTAAATGGATTTACAATACCATATCGGTTACATCAGGAAGATTTTTCTCAGGCAATGGGTATTTCCTCTATTAATAAATATGAGCGTAACCATGCCGGATATCTTAAGAAAATGTTCGAAATATTAAGAAAGTATTCTTCTGACCCAATAGCAGATCAATTAAAGCTATGGGATATTTGTGTATTTCACTATCTGATTGGAAATACGGATAATCATATTAAGAATGTTTCCCTTTTATATGGAGAAGATTTACAGTCTATTCGTCTTGCACCGGCATACGATATCATCAGTACAGTCATATATGAAAGCAGTACTAGAGATATGGCATTTAGCATCGGACAGGAATATGATATTGATAAGATTACAAGAGATTCTTTTCGACAGGAAGCAAGAAATATCGGATTAGGTGAAAGAATGGCAATGAAACATTTTGACCAATTGACCGATTCATTTTCTGACTCATTAGAAATCGCATGTGAACAGCTTATGCAGGAAGGTTTTATAAAAGCAGAAGATATTAAAAACAGAATTGTTACAAGCAGGAGAATGTAAAATAGGATTAAATTTTATTCCTGCGGTTCCTGTGCAGTAGATGGTGGAAATGAATATTTAAAAAGATGTGGAAATCGAGAAGACTGGGAAGATTTAAGCGAAATAGAGCCTGATAATGAATAGAAGAATTATGCGAATAAAGCAAATACGGGCAAAGTATAGGAAATTTTTTTGGTTGATATAGGGATACTTGTTTGATATAATAAGCATGGTTATGTAAAAAAGACATAAATCATGCCTTATTTTTACCCTAAAAATGAATTATCTGACAATTAAGTGAATTGTACTTGAATTTTACTTAGGAAAATCAAGGGTTTGCGGAGTATAGGGTAGAAATGACGGAAGCCTGAATGAAGGCATTGACACTCAACTAGCTTATAATTGCCAATTGGAAGACGTTCGAACGTAGAAATGTAGGAAGCCTGTTTAAAGGCATTGACACACAGTACCTCTAAGAATATCTGCTCCTCTGAGTGACATAGGTAGAAATGAGAAAAGCCTGTATGAAGGCATTGACACATATCCTCAGGAATCTGCATGAATCCGTCAGGTGCTGGGTAGAAATGAGAAAAGCCTGTCCGAAGGCATTGACACATTAAGTGAATTCCTAACACGGTGATGTGAAGAATAGTAAAATAGGAAACTACTTAAAAACATGAAAGACAACTGAATAGGAATGGAAAAAGATGTCTGTTGGATGTCTTTTTTTGTATGCACAATTATAAAGATTTGTACAGAGATGCCTCTTTACAAAAACGAACAAATGTTCTATAATAACAACCACAATATATAAATGGTGGTGATGATTTTATGGGAACATCAGAAGCAATAGATGTGATATGCCAGCATTGTAAGGATGGGTCCGTTATTCCTATGAGAATAAAGGTTCAGGATGACGAGCAGGTATACCAGATTTATAAAATAAAATCATATAGAAATTTATCAACTGAGGAGATGCTTCTTCCCAATGAAGTAATGGTTACAAGTAATACCATGCGATTCGATTGTAGGATTGATATATTGGGAATGGAGAAGAAAATTGTGCTGCACTATAACAAATCCCAGGTTAAGTGGTATGCATATTATTAATATTTAAACTTTTTCACAATATATATGTCATAATTTTATTTATTATTTTTCTTTTATATGATATAAAAGATTTGGGAATATATTCTTTTTGTTCTCGTAACTAATATTGTAACATGATAAAGCAATCATATAACAGCAAAGAAGAAACAGGAGGAAGAAACTATGCTTGAAGTAGGAACAAAGGCACCAGATTTTGAATTACCGGACCAAAATGGAGTCATGCACAAATTAAGTGATTATATTGGTAAGAAGGTTATTTTATATTTTTATCCAAAGGATAATACTGCAGGATGTACGAAGCAGGCATGCGGATTTTCAGAAAGATATCCTCAATTTATAGAGAAAGGTGTTGAGATTCTAGGGGTAAGTAAAGATTCTGTGGCATCTCATAAGAGGTTTGAAGAAAAATATGGTCTGGCATTTACATTGCTTGCAGATCCTGAGCGTAAAGTAATTGAAGCCTATGACGTCTGGAAAGAGAAGAAAACCTGTGGCAAGGTATCAATGGGGGTAGTGCGTACTACTTATTTGATTGATGAACAGGGAATCATTATAAAAAGTAATGACAAAGTAAAGGCTGCTGATGACCCTGAGAATATGTTACAGGAGCTTTCATAATGAAGATTATCATATCTCCGGCAAAGAAAATGAGAATGGATACGGATAATCTGGAGCCATTAGGCTTACCCTGTTATCTGGATAAAACGAAAGTGATATTATCATGGCTTAGAAGTAAGTCTTATGATGAACTGAAAAAGCTATGGGGATGCAATGATAAAATTGCTGAACAAAATTTTTTGCGTCTTTCACAAATGGACCTGAATAAGCAGCTTACACCGGCGATACTTGCTTATGAAGGAATTGCTTATCAGTACATGGCACCTGCTGTTTTTGAAAATCAGCATTTTGCGTATATACAGGAACATCTTTGCATTTTGTCAGCATTTTATGGTGTGCTTCATGCAATGGATGGAGTAGTTCCATACAGATTAGAAATGAAAGCAAAAGCGGGGATAAAGGGCACCAAAGATTTGTATGATTTTTGGAAAGATGACTTATACAAAGCTGTTAGAGATGATAGCGGTATTATCATTAATCTGGCATCCAAGGAATATGCAAGGTGTATTCAAAAGTATCTGACACCTGAGGATACCTATATTACAATTACTTTTTGTGAACAATCCGGAGATCGGCTTGTAACAAAAGGAACCTATGCGAAAATGGCAAGAGGTGAAATGGTAAGATATATGGCTGAGAATCATGTAAAAGAACCGATGCAATTAAAACAATTTAACCGATTGGGATATATATTCAGGCAGGATTTATCCTCTGATTCAGAATATATATTTGAAAGGATAGCAAATAATGTAAAATGAAATGTGGTACAAGAGAAAATCATTGACAAGCAAAACATATGATGCTATGATTTTGGAAAATTTAGTTAGTGAAACCGTTGAAGCGGAGATAACGGCAATCATGACTTTACAGAGAACCTGTGGTGCTGAGAATCAGGTGAGAAACAAGTTGTCAAATGGACCGTGGAGGGCGCAGTCAAATGGAATTGTCAAGTTTCCAGAGTATTCTGCGACGTTGCAGGCAGGCGTCAATTGCCGGGGATATGTTGGTATCCTGCTAAGAGCACGAAGGATTTCGTGAATTCAAGGTGGCACCGCGGATAGTATTTATTCGTCCTTGACAGAATGTATCGTTCTGTCAAGGGCTTTTTTTATACCTTATGACAGAAAGTAAAAAATATTTGGAGGTAATGCTTATGAAAATTTCACCACTATTAACTGAGGTTTTAGAAATCGCATCCACCGGAAAATATAATGTTCTTCCGGTAAGCTATGAAATGCTTTCTGATTTTATTACGCCTATTGAAACAATGAGGATTCTCCAAAATGTCTCTACCCATTGTTATATGCTAGAGTCAGCACAAGCAAATGAGTCGTGGGGACGTTACACTTTTTTAGGGTTTGATCCGAAGCTTGAAATAACCTGTATAAATGGAGAAATGAAGATTGGAAATCTCGTTGTGAAAACAGATAATCCGTCTGATTATATCAGGCAAATTATGTCAGAGTATAAAAGTCCAAGGTTTGATTATCTGCCTTCTTTTACCGGGGGTCTTGTTGGATACTTTTCCTATGATTATTTAGGATACAAAGAGCCGTCAGTCAAATGTGATGTGGAAGATACAGAGGCATTTAAGGATGTAGATTTGATGCTGTTTGATAAAGTCATTGCATTTGATCATTTATGTCAGAAAATCATACTCATTGTAAACATGTCCTTAGAGAATCCTGAAACAGGATATAACAAAGCCATTGTAGAACTAAAGCAGTTGAAAAATCTTTTGCTTCATGGAGAAAAGAAGCAGAACATGGGCGGTAAATTGCTTGGCAAAGTAACACCATTATTTGATAAAGAACGATATTGTGAAATGGTAGAACAGGCGAAACATCATATTCGGGAAGGGGATATTTTTCAGATTGTTCTTTCCAATCGTTTAAGCGGTCCCTTTGAAGGAAGTCTGTTCCATACCTATCGTGTATTAAGAACCATTAATCCATCCCCTTATATGTTTTATTTTTCCGGAACGGATGTGGAGGTTGCAGGTGCTTCCCCTGAAACCTTAGTGAAGCTTGAAAATGGAGTATTACATACGTTTCCGCTTGCAGGTACAAGACCAAGAGGGAAAAATGAAGAAGAGGATAAAAAATTAGAAGAAGAATTGCTTGCAGACGAAAAAGAACTGGCTGAACATAATATGCTGGTGGATTTAGGAAGAAATGACCTGGGAAAAATAAGTAAATTTGGAACAGTAAAGGTTGAAAAACTACATTCCATTGAACGTTATTCCCATGTAATGCATATCGGCTCAACCGTACGAGGGGAAATTAGGGAGGAATATGATGCCCTGGATGCAATTGAGGCAGTGCTTCCTGCAGGAACTCTTTCGGGAGCACCGAAAATAAGAGCCTGTCAATTGATTGGTGAGCTTGAAAATAACAAACGTGGTATTTACGGTGGTGCCATTGGATATATTGATTTTACCGGAAATATGGATACCTGTATTGCTATTCGGATTGCGTATAAGAAAAATGGTAAGGTGTTTGTACGAAGTGGTGCAGGAATTGTAGCTGATTCCGTACCGGAAAAAGAATACGAAGAATGCCTGAATAAAGCGAAAGCGTCACTTAAGGCATTGGAAATTGCACAGGAGGAAGACTTATGATTTTATTAATTGATAATTATGACAGTTTTTCCTATAACCTTTTTCAGCTTGTAGGAGAGATTGAACCGGATATTAAAGTGATACGAAATGATGAAATGACAATAAATGAAATTCGGGATTTGAAGCCTGACCGCATAATTTTGTCTCCGGGACCGGGAAGACCGGAACAGGCAGGCATTATAATAGACGTGGTAAAAGAGCTTGGAGGGGAGATTCCGATTCTTGGTGTATGCCTTGGACACCAGGCTATTTGTGCGGCATTTGGAGCAACCGTTACCTATGCAAAAGAACTGATGCATGGAAAACAATCGGAGGTTACTTTTGATACGGATTGTCTGTTGTTTGCAAAATGTCCTGAAAAAGCACCTGTTGCCCGATATCATTCCCTTGCTGCAGATGCCACTACAATTCCTGCATGTTTACGCATTACTGCAAGTACTGTAGATGGAGAAGTAATGGGAATTCAACATAAGGAATATCCCATATACGGAGTTCAATTTCATCCGGAATCCATTATGACACCTGATGGGAAGCAAATGTTAAAAAATTTTATTGAACCTTAATTGGTATTGCGAACACTTCTTGGAAAAAATAGGGAATTGATTTAGAATATAGATGTGGATAAAAATGAAAGAGAAGAGAGGTTGGTATTATGATACAGGATATTTATCCTCATAAATTATATAATCAATATCATCCGGATTTTAAAATAGAAAAAAAGGATGTGATACTCAATATTTCCAACGGTAAAATTCTGGTAAACCAAAAAGATTTTGCTGAAAATGTGTTAACGTTTCCCCTTGCCTATTTGTTTGAAAATCATGATAGCAAAAATGGTGAAAATAAATACTGTGATAACAAACATCACGAAAAATATGATAACAAAAATTATGATAACAAAAATAATGATATTGATAATTATGACAATGCAAATTCTAAAACAGGAGAAATGCAATATACATATCTTTTTGCCATAGATGATACAAAATTTTTCTTATGCAATAGGCTGTTAGAAGAAAATATGATTCCTGCCGGCTATGGTTACGTAGAAGAAAAAAGCCTGCGAAAAGAGGAAATGGGTCCTCAGGAATATATATTTGCTGCAATAACAGGAAAGCATTTATCAGATTGGTATAGGGATAATTGTTTTTGTGGCAGATGTGGGAATAAAATGGTTCACTCTTTAACAGAAAGAGCAATGACCTGTGAAAAGTGTCATTATACGTCATATCCTAGAATTATGCCGGCAGTGATTGTTGGCGTTATCAACGGAGACAAACTGTTAATTACAAGATATAGAACAGGCTTTGCTCATAATGCGTTAATTGCCGGTTTTACTGAAATCGGTGAGACTGTAGAAGAAACTGTAGCCAGAGAAGTGATGGAAGAAGCAGGAATTAAAGTTAAAAATATAAGATATTACAAATCTCAGCCATGGGGGTCTGCAAACGATCTATTACTTGGATTTTATTGTGATGTAGATGGCGACGACAGGATTACAATGGATTGCGATGAACTAAAATATGCCCAGTGGGTTCCACGACAGGATATCCAGCTTCAGCCGGGAAATTTTAGTCTCACCAACGAAATGATGAAGCGTTTTAAAATGAATGATTATGATGTAGGTTGACATAATGTTGAACTAAGCCTAAAATGAATAGAAATAGATACATATATGAAACTTAGTTTGATACAATGACAGGAGGCTTTATTATGAAGAAAAAAATACTTGCGATTTTAATGGCATCATGCATGGTATTTGCCATAGGTTGTGGAAAGGATACAACAACAAAAAATAATAATGATAACGAAATAGAAATGAGTGAATCTGACAGTGATGTGGATCATGACGCAGATAGAAATGAAGGTTCGGATTCTTCTTTAGAAGCTGTGGGGGATGCAGATGATGTGGAACAGACTGCTGACAGCACAACAGAAGCACCGGCTATTTCTCTTTCAGAGGAAATGGCAGAAATAGAAAGTAAGTCATTAGCCTATGAAAATGCTGACTGGGATATTCCACAACAGGAAATGAACGCAAAAGGATATGAGTGGTTTGCCTTATGGGATGATGAATTAAATTCTTTGTGGGGAAGATTAACCAAAACCTTATCTGATGCAGATAAAGAAGCTTTAATTGCAGAACAAAATGCATGGATTAAAAGAAAAGAGCAACAGATGATTGCAGCGGGATTTGAAGCCTATGGTGGAACCTTACGACCATTGTTGGAATCGGATGTTGCAAAGGATATGACAAGGGAGCGTACCTATTATTTGGCAGAATATCTGGCAAAACAAACCGGAGACAATTATGTGATTCCAAATGAAATAAAAGAAAGCTTCCAGGGTATCGACTGTTCTTTAGATGATGTGTTTCAGTCATTTAGTGGAAATTATACATTAAGTGATACCATGTATGTTAATGTAAATACAATTGAAGCATCACCATTTTCAAATGATTTTCCGGAAGGAACAAAATGGTTGTTCTGGTATGCAAATAGTGATGTGCTAACAAATCAAAATGTATATGCCTATAACAAGGATAGAATTATCTTTGAAAAAGAGGGAGTATATTATGTATTAGAAAAAGGTGTAGATGGACAGGGCGTTTACGTATCAACCGGTACAGATTTGGCATTTATGGAGCCTATTATGGAGTAGTGTTCATACTGCAGTTGATAGATTTTCTCATTTCTGTAGCGGTATTCTTGTTTCTTATCAAAGGCATCAGAAGAAAATATTGACATTCTGCTGCTGCCCAAGGAAAATCTGTCCACAGAGATTGAAAAACTGAATACGGATGAAACCACAAAGCCGTTAATGCAGTCAACAGCAGAATGATTGTAACTGTTCCCGCAGAGGATGGACCATTATTATGTAATGAATCCAAATTATACAAACAAAAAAGTTGATTATTATTTGGATAAAGATGGAAATCCTGTCGGAAAAGGGTCAAAAGCATCTCATATCGTAATACGAGGAGAAGAATAAAATGTCAGTAACAGAATTAGTAAAGAAAATTAATTTTAATGATAGCTTTGTAAATGAGTTAGTTTATGTAAATGGAACAGTGATATTAAATATTAATCTATGCATGTGGAAGCAAAAAGAATATCAAGATGGTGACCCAGAATTAAAGGAAGTTATATTGAAATTTTTGAATGCAACAAATTATAATTGGGATTCTGAAAAAAGAGAAGAAGATATTGATTATGATTCAATTATTGATGTTACATGTGAAGAAAACACTGTAAGACTAGTATTAGAAGATGAAGACGTTTCTATATTGACATTTGAGTGTAGTGAGGTTCAAATTGATTAGATTATATCAATGTATGAACAAATAATGAGTATAAAAAAAATCTGTTAATTCTTGTTATGATGGTTAGCATGGTTGTATGCATACAGCGAAACTTATGGAAGAAAGTATTTTAAGCAATAACTATGAATGAAGGATGGTGTTATCATGGATGACATTGTGAGAAATATACTACAGTTAAATTTTAAAGAAGCAAAAAAAATATGCGATAAAGCTGAATATGATTTATTAAGAGGTATTATTTTAAAAGAGTCATATGAAACTTCCTACATATCCTTTATTTTATTTGTACAATATATGGTAATAGAAGATAAACGTGAATTTTGGACTGATTTATTAATAGAATGCTTGATAGGACCCTTTTGTCATTTGGATGGTGCATATTTGGCAGCCTATTACTTATCTAAAAAAGTTTTGCAAGAAAAAAAGTCAGTGAGTAATTATGAACAAATTTTGTTTTTTGCAAATGTACCAGAAATTTCAAGAGATGTTTTAAGTAATACAGAGATAAAAGAGTATGCAAGTGAATTATTAAAATTAGATTCTAAGAATAAAATTGCACAACGGATTTTATATGGATATTAATTTGTTTTAGAAAATCGTAAAACAGGAAGATTTAAGTTTTGATATATTTACAGGTTTTGGACTGGGTTTGGTACTATGCAGGTCATTAGTTTACGGTGTTGCCACATTTGCCATTACATTGGGTGTAATATCTTCTGTATCAGGAGCGTTAAGTTTGGTAATGCCGATTTGGACTATATTAGGAGTATAGACGATGGAAAATATGATAGAAGTATTAAAAAGAGCAAGAAATAAGAAAATATTTACAGATAATGAATTTGAGGAATTATTAATAAAAATTCAGTTAGCTGATAGCAATTTAAAATTAGATTGGGATAATGGTGCAGGAGAAGAGTGGGCGAGATTATCTAATCAAAAAGATGGCATTGTATGCATGATAAGTGCAAAGATAGGTGTAGCATTTATTAAAAGAAACTATAGATTTAACAATATAAAAAATGTCATAAATATGCTGGAAATTGTGTTTACTGATGATTATTGTGCGGATAACTGGTTTATTGATTTAACAAATTTAAAGCAAATGATACCAGAACTGTGTTGGCATGCATCAGAGGGAGCTGTTAATTCAAATAGTTTTAGCTTGGATGATTTGTATTTTGCGACTATTTGATGAGTATGTGATGCAGTAGAAAACTGTGGTAACTGGTATTTTAATAGTAATTGACAAACTGTTCACAATATTGTATTGTTAGTATGTTCATGAAAATTTAAATAATATTTAATATGAACAAATTTGTTCGTTAATTCAAATTATTAATGTGAAGCAAATGAATTAACACAAACATAACTGAATAATCAGTTGATTCAAATAAACATATTAGGGAAAGGAATAACATGTCAATCCAATTAGATAAGAAATCCGATTTAGATTTATTACAATATTTAATACAAAATAATATGCCAACTCAGAGAGAATTAGCGGATACATTAGGCTACTCCCTTGGGGCAGTAAATCAAGGTTTGAATCGGTTAAAGGAACTGAAATATATAACAGAAGACGGAATCGTTACAGCAGAAACGAAAAAGCAACTGAAAGCGTACAAACCGGAACGGGCAGTAATTCTTGCAGCAGGAGCGGGAATGCGTATGGTTCCTGTTAACAGAACTTTTTCGAAAGCAATGTTAGAGGTTCATGGTGAAATATTAATTGAACGTTTGATTCGTCAGCTACAGGAAGTAGGAATAAAAGAGATTCATATTGTAGTAGGATTTATGAAAGAACAGTTTGAATACTTAATGGATAAATACAATGTGAATTTGATTGTGAACAGTGGGTACGATACAAAGAATAATCTGTATTCTCTTCATAAAGCGAAAAAATATTTGAAAAATGCATATATTGTTCCTTGCGATTTGTGGTGTAAGAAAAATCCATTTCAATCCTACGAATTGTATTCCTGGTATTTAATTAATGAGACACTTACTAACAAAAGTGATGTTTTGTTAAACCGTAAGGGAGAGCTTGTAAAGGTTGCTGCAGATGAAGATGGAAATGCTATGCTTGGTATTGCATATTTGGATGAGGTAGCAGCAGAGCATGTGGTAGCCAAATTAAATGAATATACAAAGATGTCTTCTTTTGATAATTCCTTCTGGGAGGAAACCTTATATCAGGATCATAAAATGATTACATTAGGAAAATTAGCCAGAGACAAAATAAAAGAAATTAATACTTATGAGGATTTGCGTGAAATTGATGCCAGGTCAAGTCAGTTAGATTCTGACGCAATTCGGTTGTTAGCGGATATATTTCATGTAAGTCAAAGAGAAATTACAGATATTAAAGTATTAAAAGCCGGTATGACAAACCGTTCCTTTGAATTTGTGTGCAACAAAAAACGATACATTATGCGAATTCCAGGTGAAGGAACAGATCAGATGATTAACCGTAAACAGGAATATGATGTATATCAGGCCATTAAGGATAAAAAGATTTGTGATGATGTGATTTATATGAATCCGGATAATGGATATAAGGTGACAGGCTTTATTGAAAATGCAAGGAATTGTGACCCGGAAAATATGGAAGAAGTTGGGGAGTGCATGAAATATCTCCGTAAATTCCATGAAAGTAAATTGAAAGTAAATCATGAGTTTGATATTTTGGGTCAGATTGAATTTTATGAAAGCCTGTGGAAGGGTGCACCTTCCGTATATGGAGATTATGAAGAAACAAAGAAAAATGTATTCAGTTTAAAGACATATATTGATGCACAAAAAATAGAAAAGGTGTTAACTCATATTGATGCAGTACCGGATAACTTCTTATTTACAGCAGAAGGAATTCGCCTGATTGACTGGGAATATGCAGGCATGCAGGACCCTCATGTAGATATTGCCATGTTTGCCATCTATGCCATGTATGATAGAGAGCAGGTAGAGAAGCTTATAGATTTATATTTTTACGATGGCTGTGATATGGCAACAAGAAAAAAAATCTACTGTTATATCGCCATGGCAGGGCTTCTTTGGAGTAACTGGTGTGAATATAAAAAACAGTTAGGCGTAGAGTTTGGTGAATATAACTTAAGACAGTATCGGTACGCCAAGGATTATTACAGATTATTTAAGCAGTTAGAGGATGGTGAATAGGATGCATACAGTAAAAAGAGCAATTATTATGGCAGCGGGAACAGGAACAAGAATGCGTCCGGTAACACTAACAACACCAAAACCTTTGGTTACGGTAAATGGTGTAAGAATGATAGATACAGTGATTCGTGGTTTACATAATAATGGAATCTATGAAATCTATATTGTAGTTGGCTACTTAAAGGAACAGTTTCAGGTACTGACAAAAGAATATGAAGGAATTACATTAATTGAAAATCCCTATTACGATACCTGTAATAACATTTCTTCCTTGTATGTGGCAAAGGAACATTTAGAGGATGTGATGATTTTAGATGGGGACCAAATTATTTATAATCAGGAAATCCTGAAAAAAGAGTTTATCCGTTCCGGATATAATGCAGTTTGGACAGACGAGGAAACGGATGAATGGCTGATGCAGGTAGAAGATGATGTTGTAACCTCTTGCAGTCGTACCGGAGGCAGGAAAGGATGGCAGTTATATTCCATTTCCCGTTGGAGTAAAGAGGATGGAGAAAAATTGAAGGAACATCTGATTGAGGAGTTTGATAGAAAACAAAATCGTCAGATTTATTGGGATGATGTAGCGATGTTTTGTCACCCGAATGATTTTAAGCTTGGTATCTGTAAAATGAAAAAAGAGGATATTATTGAAGTTGATGATTTGAAGGAATTGATTACGTTGGATCATAGTTATGAGAATTTCATGAAGTAAGATGACGCTAGTTTAAAGTTGTGAGAATGATATGCAGTAAGACAGAACTGTATAAAGGTTATGAGATATAAAGAATATTTATCTGTAACTAATAATATCTGGGAGCTAACAGAAAATGTGTAACAGAAAGTTGGATAAAAATAGTAATATAAAAAATATTGAGTAAAAACGGGAGAAAGAAAATGAGTGAAAACAAAAAAAGTGAGAAGAAAAAAATTGACTGGATGATTACCCTGGTGCCATTGGCAATCGTAGTTGGGTTAAGTGTATTGTTCTTTTTTATGCCGGAACAGTCTAATGAGGTATTAAGCCAGATTCGTTTCTTTTTTGGTGATACCTTTGGAACCTATTATTTGATTATTGGTTTAGGAATTTTTATGATTTCCTTATACATTGCATTTTCAAAGTATGGAGATATCGTATTAGGAAAACCTGATGAGAAACCAAAGTATTCCTTCTTTGCATGGGGAAGTATGATGTTTACCTGTGGTTTGGCTGCGGATATTTTATTCTATTCCTTTTCTGAATGGGTAATGTATGCAACAGACCCACATATTGCAGAGTTAGGAAGTGTTCAGGAATGGGCAGGGGTATTTCCGTTATTTCACTGGAGTTTTATTCCTTGGGGTTTTTATCTTGTACTTGCTGTAGCCTTTGGTTTTATGCTACATGTAAGAAAAAGAGACAGACAGAAGTATTCAGAAGCATGTCGTCCAATCTTAGGAAAGCATACCGATGGTTGGGCAGGCAGAATTATTGATTTATTAGCAGTGTTCGCCCTTCTTGCAGGAACTGCAACAACCTTTAGTGTAGCAACTCCGTTAATGGCAAGTGTTGTTAAAAAATTATTTGACGTAGAGATTGGAAGAACTCCGATTACCATTATTATTTTAGTATTAACCTGCACCGTATATACATATTCACTATTACATGGTTTTAAAGGAATCAGTATTTTAGCAAAGCTTTGTATGGGATTATTCTTTGGATTATTAGCCTTTGTTTTTGTTTTCGGTGGGCAGGCACAGTATATTTTTGAAACCGGTTTTGAATCCATTGGTAGAATGGTGAATAACTTTATTGAATTATCAACTTTCTCAGACCCTAACCGAGACACCTCGTTTTCTCAGAACTGGACCATTTATTATTGGGCATACTGGATGGTGTGGTGTGTAGCAGCACCTTTCTTCATTGGTAATATTTCAAGAGGTAGAACCATTCGTCAGACAATCCTTGGTGGTTATGGCTTTGGTGTTGGTTCTACGTTAGTAAGCTTTATTGTATTAGGAAATTATTCCATGGGTGTTCAAATGGATGGTGGTGCTGATTTTATTGCACAGTACTTAGCGGATGGCGATTTGTATGCATTAATTGTTTCTATGATTGATACCTTACCATGTGCACCATTTGTGTTTGTTGTATTGTTGCTTACCATGATTGCTTTTTATGCAACTTCCTTTGATTCCATTGCATATACAGCCTCATGTTATAGCTATCATACGTTAAATGAGGATGAACAGCCCAACAAGCTCATTCAGTTGTTGTGGTGTATCCTATTAATTGTACTTCCTATTGCATTGGTATTCTCGGAAAGCTCTATGAGTAATTTGCAGTCGGTAAGTATTGTTGCTGCGTTCCCGATTGGAATCATTATGATATTAATTGTGGCAAGCTTCTTTAAGGATTCTACTGCATATATGAAAGGTGATAAACCATCTGTTGTAGTTGACAAAGTAAAGAAAAATAAATAATATGTATGCAAGACTCCGCTTGGGGTCTTGTATTTTCTTATGGAAAATGTTGTATGACACGAAAATGATATGTTTGTTATGTGATACGAAAAAGATATGCTAGTTGTGTGACGTGAAAATGATATGTTAGTTGTGTGACGCGAAAAAGATATGTTAGTTGTGTGATATGAAAATGAAATAAGTGCACAATAAGAAGAAGGACATAAGAGAAACATGTTATGAAAAATAATGTGTAGAAACAAAAACTATATGATTGAATGTTTATGTTTTTGTATATTATGTTAAAGGTGTTCCATTTTAATATTATTTAGGTTGTTCGAGGAAATGTTTGTTATGGATATTAATATGATTTGGAATATGGTAAAGGTACATTCGGGTATTCCTGCCAGCTTCCGTATGATGAAATTAAAAGCAAAAAAGAAAAATAATGAAAAGTTAAGGGTTGTTTTTCTATGTCAGTTAGGACAGGTCTGGGGCTGTGTACAGTCTATATATGAGGCGGCAGTGGCAGATGATATGGTAAAACCTTTTATCCTTGCCATTCCGGAAAAATGGGAGATAGAAGACTATGATAAAAATGCCTACAATTACATGAAGGAATGTGGGTATGATGTAATCGACGGCTTTGATGAAAAGACTGGTGAGTTTTATGATTTGAAGGGATTAAATCCTGATTATGTATTTATTCCAAGACCTTATGACAGTTATTTGCCAAAACAGTTTCAAAGTAAGGCTTTATCCCAATATACAAAGGTTTGTTATGTTTGTTATGGATATACCTCAGAGGGCGATTATATGCTAAAAACCTGCTTTTCTAAATATTTTGTTTCCAACTGTTATATGGTATTTGCAGAAAATGAATCTGTCAGAGCCTATACGGAAAAACAAATGCCTATTGCAGCAAGACTTGGTTTACATAAAGTAATAAAAACCCCTTTTCCCCGATTTGATTTATTAAAGGAATTTAAGGGTGCAGAAAGTCCTGTCTGGTCTCATAAAAGAGAAGAAACCAATAAGCGAATTATTTGGACCCCAAGATGGACTCTGGAAGAGAAGCTTGGTGGAACGAACTTTTTTAACTTTAAGGATTTCTTCTTTGATTTTGCGAAAAAAAATCCTGACTGTGATTTTTCTTTTCGTCCTCACCCACTTGCCTTTCCTAATTTTGTAAAGGTTGGTGCTATGACAGAAGCTGAGGTTACGGAATATAAGAAACGCTGTGAGGAAGCACCTAATATTTATTTAGATGATAGGAAGGAATATTTAGATACTTTTGCATCTGCTGATATTTTAGTATCGGATATGTCAGGAGTAGTGGTTGATTTTGCTGTTACCGGAAAGCCTGTGATTTTCTGTAGTTTCAAGGAAGTATTCAATGATTCTAATAAAAAGCTCATGGAAGCTTATTATGTGGTAAAGAATGTAACGGAACTTCAGGAAACCTTAGAGATGCTTTGCGAAGGCGAAGATCCAAAGAAGGAAATGCGCCTGCAGGTTGTAAAGGAAATATTAGGCGACTGTGATGGTGGAAATGGAAAGAAGATACTTGATTATATGAAACAGGATTATTTTAACTAATGGGATAGAATATGGATATTCTGAACTTTCATAATACGTAAATAAAAAAGGAAATGTATGTTTGTTTTAAACGATACATTTCCTTGTTTTATGGATATGTCAAAGAACACCCGTAATCTTAGTCATGGGATGAATTGGTATGACTTTGATTACATTATGAGAACTTTTTTACCCAAGCATTCCCTTTTCTTTTATTTCATATTGTTTCTTTTGCAGCTTAGTTTTCAAGCACATAACAAGATAACTTGGATTTTTTGTTATCATTGCAATCAGCTTCTTTGGAAAGCTTGGAATATAAATGAATTCGTTCATAAGCTTTCCCAGTTTCACTAAATTATTATCATTATATTTGTTGGCTATCATATTCCAAAATTGATCGTGGTCAGTTTTGACTCTGTTAGAATTACCATTGCCACTATTAGTAGAAATACCGGTACCGACCTCGTAATAAACTGCTCCATAAGGGAAAAAGGAAATCTTTTTATTATGAAGTAACAGGTTGACCTGTAATAAGTCCTCACAATAACGAACCGTTCCTAATAATTCTTCTAATAAAGATAAGAATTCCTGTGTGCTGTAGAACATACTTGCACCGGCAATCCAGCCATGATTTTGAATAATGTTCCTGGTAATCTTGTTGGAATCCTTTTGATAAAATGCGGAGATGTCCTGTGGAACTGTTAATGTCATCAGATGAAGCTGTCCATCCTGATAATTGTAGGCCTGCATTTTACCAAAGCACATGGTACATTTTTCTTTATCCATAAAATTTGTAAGTTTACATAATGTATCCTTCTCGAATAATAAATCACCGGCACCAATACATTTTACATATTTGCCTTCTGCAAGCTTTAGTGCATCATATATGTTTTGTACGGTTCCCACATTTTCTTCGTGGGCCATTACCTTATAATCTGAAAAGTTATTGTACTTTAAATAGTCCTTGGCAATTGCTACACAATCATTTTTGGAAGCATCATCTGCTAAAATAATCTCAAAATTAATATCCTTTTGGCACAATATGGAATCTAATGTACTTTTTAAAGCTTTTTCTTCACTATTGTAGCAAAGAACCATTACACTAAAATCTTTCATGTTAATTCCCCATTATTTGACTAATCTTATCGTTATTGCCCCAAACAGCTTTTGAATCATAAGGTCGGTCTGGGAATGCACCATATTCTAATGCAATGTCATAATTATTTTCTTTGATAAACTGTTCAACCCGTTCTGCAAGCTTCATAGGCTTACCGGAACAGCAGTTGATAATACCGGTTACTTTATCCTGCATAACAACAGCAGCAACCTGCTTGCAAAATTCATCATAATCAAGGAAATCATACTGATTTTCGCCGGTTGTAAATGGAAAGGTTTTCTTTCCCTGTTCTACGGCTTCTGCAATCTTTGAGAAGATAGAACAACCATATTTTACATTTCCAACAATATAATAGCCACGAATCCACTGATAAGTAAAATCATAATCCTTTTTCAAAAGTGCTACTGCCTGACGTAATGCATTCTTACTTACACCATAAAGACTTTGTGGGTTAGTAGGAGTTGCTTCATTAATACTTCCTTCAAAAAATCCAACCTCATGCATACTTCCAAGAACCGCAACCTGTGAAATGCCCGCCTCCACCATTTTTGTAATGAAGGTTAGATGCTTTGGTAAATCCTCCATATGACTTGGCGCATAATGACGGAATCCATCTCTCCATGCTAAATGAAGAAGAACATCCGGCTTTCCAAAATATTCATAAGGTTTGTCAATTTCGAAGAGATTACCACTCATACGTGTTGCACGTTCGTCTACATGGTCTACAGAAAAATCTGTAGCAATGACTGTTTGATTGTGATCTAATAATTGTTTTACAATACCCTGGCCCATATAGCCATTTGCACCTGTAACTAATATTTTCATTTAATCCATTCCTTCTTTTCTATATCATAGGTTTTTAGTGTCTTTGCCGGAATTCCACCTACCATATGGTAAGGAGGCACATCCTTTGTTACAACTGCGTTAGCTCCAACAATAGCGTGCTCACCAATTGTAACCCCCGGCATAATTCTGGCACCAATTCCAATAAAGGCACCATCACCAATTTTCGTTTTCTTAATATCTAATGGTTTGGCGATTACATCTCCTGTCATGTCATCAATACTGTGTCCGCAATCAGCAATATATACGAAAGCAGAAATTGTGACATCCTTTCCAATCTCTAACCGGTCTGCCGCAATGATATGACAGCTTTGTTCAATGGAAGTTCCATCTCCAATAATAATTTCACCCTTAAGAGGAGCTTCGTTCCAACGTCTGACACATTCCATTCTGGCAAGGGGAAGAATGGTAACGTGCTTTCCAACTGTAATAAACTTTGGTTTTACAAGACGCAACGGTTTTGCCATAAAGCTTGTATGATGAAAGCTTCCAAAACGATGATACAACAGAAACCATCGTAACACATATCTGATTTTTAATAAAAGGTTAATCATAAAATTCATAATACCTTTATTTTGATTCTCCTAACATAGTATAAACCCAGTGATATAAAGAATACTTTTCTGTAATTTCTGCAGGGATTTCGTTATATGGTGTGTCAAAGAAGTCTGCAGGGACTTCCGGGTTATCTTTGTCTACGACACATATATTACCATACTGATAGAAATCATATTCTTTTACATATGGATTTGTTGTAATTAATTTTGTTTTACTGGCAAGACTTTCAAAGGTCCGAATGGTAAGACCTGCCTGTGAACCAAATTGCACATCCAGTGAAACCTTTGACTGTCTCATAATCACTGCCATTTCTTCTAAGTTCATACCTTTGATATGAATATATTTTAGACTCATCCATTTATCCTTAGACGGAAGAAGTGCCTTAAAATAATGTTCCATCTTCATACCTAAAAGGAAAAGGAAACAGTCCTTTGCATCTAAGTTATATTTTGTCATGATTTTATCCCACAGGGAAACCCGTCCGGAATGAAGGGTACCGGAAAGACTTAAGGTATATTTCTTCTCGTCGTTTTGATATAAATAATCCGGTAC
>JBJENY010000039.1:0-20942 GCA_051880435.1 Lachnospiraceae bacterium
TACCAAACACTTTTTAGATATTTAACCTGTCTACTTGACAAGGGGCATATCAGACGGAAGGTTTTTTTATTGTTCTTTTAAATCAGGAGTAAGTGTTCCATGGGTTTTTTGTACAGCTCGTGGCAGGGCATCCTTTGCATTTTTCCATGGCTCATTTTGATAACGATAATCAAATTTGTTAATAAACCATTCGATATCTTCCTGCATTCTTTCCATATTATTAAAATATGCGTTGTTAATATCTTCGATAAATTGAGTAAGCTGGTCCTTTGCAAGATATTCAGGTGCTTTGTCAAATAACATTGCGTAATGATAAGTACAAAATCCCTTTGAATTTTTGATTTTAGTGGATAAGTCAGGGTCTTTTTTGTAGATGTGGAATATAGTATCCACATAGCGATGAAAAGTGTTCTCCATACGTTTACAAATAAAACAATTATCTTCTAGTTTTTTTACATAGGAACCAACACCGGTTGATGAGGTTCCTTTTTTAAATAAACCTTTACCTGTAAGGGGTTCTTTTGATAGCTTCTCTAAATCATTTCTTGTTTTTTGCATATGTGTGCTTAATATTAATGCCAGCCCTAAACGATTTTTTTCTAAATAAAGAGCCTGAATATGCTTTTCACAAAAGCCTGCCTCGTCAGTCATGGCGCGGTTATCATCTTCCATATAACTTGGTCCAAGTGTATATTCAATGGCATTTTGCTCTAAATCTTTTTTCATTTTACAAAGCGGACATTCGCAGTCGCTTTCAAATGCTTCATTAACAGGAATGGTATACAGCTGTTCTTTCATTTCATGCTCCTTTCGATATTAGGTTTTTTAGGCGTTTGAGAAACACATTTTAATTAGTTGTGAATTTTAACAAACCTGAAATAATAAGTAAATTATACAGTATGATGGATAAATTCGTAAAGAAAAATGTCCTAAAATCAGGTTGTTTTGCATAAAATTTTAGGAATGGAAAAATTGTTAACAAAATAATCACAATATTTTCTCGAAAAGGGGTTGATTTTTTTTGAGAAATTGATAAAATAAGAAACATGTTAGCACTCCTTTTTGATGAGTGCTAATAACAGAAACGAAAATAGATGTGATGTTGATTCACGAAAAAGGAGGACAACGATATGAATTTAAAACCATTAGGTGAAAGAGTTGTATTAAAAGAGTGTAAAGCAGAGGAGACAACAAAGTCTGGTATTATTTTAACAACTGCTTCCCAGGAAAAGCCTCAGTATGCAGAGGTTGTAGCAGTTGGACCTGGTGCTGTTGTTGATGGCGAGAAGATTGAGATGCAGGTTAAGGTTGGTGATAAAGTAATTTATTCTCGCTATGCAGGTAATGATGTTGAATTAGATGGAGAGAAGTACATAATTGTAAAACAGAGTGATATTCACGCTGTAGTGGAAGATTAAATATATTAATTTGAATTATGTTTTCAAAACCTTTCGGGGGGCCGGAACCCAAATAAAATATGGAAATGGTTCGGTAGTAGGAAATGAATGGAGGAATAGAAAATGGCAAAAGAAATTAAGTATGGTGTAGAAGCCCGTAAAGCATTAGAATCAGGTGTGAATCAGTTAGCTGATACAGTAAGAGTAACACTTGGACCAAAAGGACGTAATGTAGTTTTAGCAAAGTCTTACGGTGCACCACTGATTACAAACGACGGTGTTACAATTGCAAAGGATATTGAATTAGAAGATGCATTTGAGAATATGGGTGCTCAGATTGTAAAAGAGGTTGCAACTAAGACAAATGATGTTGCCGGTGATGGTACAACAACAGCAACTGTTCTTGCTCAGGCAATGATTAATGCAGGTATGAAGAATTTAGCTGCAGGTGCAAACCCAATCATTTTAAGAAAAGGTATGAAGAAAGCCTGTGATACAGCAGTAGAGGCTATTTCCAATATGAGCCAGACCATCAATGGTAAAGAGCAGATTGCAAGAGTTGCTTCTATTTCAGCAGGAGATGAGTCAGTAGGAACCATGGTAGCAGATGCTATGGAAAAGGTTTCTAACAATGGTGTTATTACAATTGAAGAGTCTAAGACAATGAAGACAGAGCTTGACCTTGTAGAAGGTATGCAATTTGACCGTGGTTATATTTCAGCTTATATGTCTACAGATATGGAGAAGATGGTTGCAGAGCTTGATAATCCATACATTTTAATTACAGATAAGAAGATATCTAACATTCAGGATATTCTTCCTATCTTAGAGCAGATTGTACAGAGTGGTTCTAAGCTTTTAATTATCGCTGAGGATGTGGAAGGTGAAGCACTTACAACATTGATTCTTAACAAGCTTCGTGGAACATTCCAGGTTGTTGCGGTTAAGGCTCCGGGTTACGGTGACAGAAGAAAAGCAATGCTTGAAGATATTGCAATTCTTACAGGTGGTACTGTGATTTCTGAGGAATTAGGACTTGACTTAAAAGAAACTACAATGCAGGATCTTGGCCGTGCAAAGAGTATCCGTGTTGAGAAAGAGAATACAATTATTGTTGACGGTGCAGGAGAGGCAGATGCCATTGAAGGCCGTGTAAATCAGATTAAGAGAGAGATTGAAGAAACAACATCTGAGTTTGATAAAGAAAAATTACAGGAGCGTCTTGCTAAGCTTGCCGGCGGTGTAGCTGTTGTTCGTGTTGGTGCTGCAACAGAGACAGAGATGAAGGAAGCTAAGCTTCGTATGGAAGACGCCTTAGCTGCTACAAGAGCTGCTGTTGAAGAAGGTATTATCGCAGGTGGTGGATCTGCTTATATTCATGCAAGTAAGGAAGTTGCTAAGCTTACTGAAACACTTTCAGGTGATGAGAAGACCGGTGCTGAGATTATCTTAAAGGCATTGGAGTCTCCATTATTCCATATTGCCGGAAATGCCGGTTTGGAGGGTGCTGTTATTATTAACAATGTAAGAGAAGCAGAGCCTGGTGTAGGATTTGATGCATTGAATGAGAAGTATGTTAACATGATTGATGCCGGTATTATTGATCCTGTTAAGGTTACACGTTCTGCATTACAGAATGCAACATCTGTAGCTTCAACATTGCTTACAACTGAATCAGTGGTAGCAGACATTAAGGATGAAAGTGCTGCTGCAGCAGCTGCCGCAATGCAAGGTGGCATGGGCGGAATGATGTAATTTTATCTGCATTTTGCACATATAATAAAAAGAAGGTATCTGTAAGCTTTGCTTATATAGATGCCTTCTTTTTTTGTGTAAGTTGGAAGTCTTTCGGGGGATGAAATAACAGATGTAACCGGAGGTGTATTGGAATTTACCATTTGGTCATGGAGTATTTCTTATTTATGTGATATAATATTTGTTATTCTTTGGATTAAGGGTTATTTTTTAATATATAAATTATACTGAAGGAGTAATAGCAACATGGTAAAACCAATAGTAAAGGACATTTTATTTTTAGGACAAAAATCCGAACCTATAACCCCAATGGATACCCAGATTATAAAGGATTTACAAGATACCCTTGCGGCTCATCGCAACCGTTGTGTTGGTATGGCTGCAAATATGATTGGTTATAAAAAACGCATAATTATCATAAGTACAGGTTTTCAGGATGTAATTATGATAAATCCAGTGCTTATTTCAAAAAACGGATCATATGAAACAGAAGAAGGCTGTTTGTCTCTTGAGGGAAAACGAAAGACTACCAGATATAAAAGTATTGAAGTTGAATTTCAGGATACAGGTTTTACGAAAAAGAAAATGAAGTTTGATGGATTTATTGCTCAAATTGTACTACATGAAATGGATCATTTGGATGGAATTATCATTTAGCGCTTCATTGAAGTTAAATAATCTATTATTAGGAAAGATGATAAGTTGGGAAATAAGGCTCTCTTTCTTATGATAAAAATATGAATGAAGAAACCGGAATGTGTTCATTCTATCTAAAAATGAATTGAAGGAGCATAAATGCCATGAAGGAATATAAACAAGGAATTGTTGTTGGTGCTGCACCAATGGGAATGGAACAAAATAAATTATTAGGTTTACTAAAATGGGCAGGATTGGTTCCACCTACTGAGGAAGAAAAGAAGCTTGCTGCGTTGTCAGATTGTGGGGGGAGTTGTAAAACCTGTATCAGTGCATGTGAAAGAAAAGAAATCGTGAAAGATATATATATTGCTGCAGCAGATGGTGGCTTACAATTTTTAATGGAGCATCAGATTACGCCCCATTACTGGGTTGGTGATATGGATTCTCTTGCAATTTCTAATAAAGAAAACTTACAACAGATGAAAGATTTGCTTAGGGAGATTCCCCATGAAAAGGTTCCTGTTGAAAAGGATGATACAGATGCTTTCCTGGCTGTAAAAAAAGTATTTGAAGAAGGCTATCGCCAGGTACTTCTATATGGCTGCAGTGGCGGAAACCGTCTTTCTCATACCATTGCAAATATTCAATTAATGTGTTGGTATGAAAAAAAAGGCTGTCATGTAAAAATGATGGGAGAAACATTTCAGGCTGAAATACTGATGAATCATACAATTAAATATGCAAAAGCGTTAAAGGGAATTGTTTCGGTCATTTGTTTAAGTGATATTGCAAAAAATGTTGTGATAAAAGGACTGAAGTATGAGTATTGTGGTGATTTAACCAATGGAAGAACATTAGGAGTCAGTAATTCTTTTATTGGACAGGATGCTTATATTGCAGTGGAAGATGGAATGTTACTTTTAATTTACGAAAGTGATAACGTATAGACGAGCTTGCAAAAAAGTACGATTACAAGGAGAAAAAAATGAAGTGGACGAAAGTTACAGTTGAAACAACAACACAGGCAACAGATATGTTAAGCTATGTATTAGGGGAATATGGCGTAGAGGGAATCGAAATAGAGGATAAAATCCCTTTATCGGAAGAGGATAAAAAAGCAATGTATATTGATATTTTACCGGAATTGCCGGAGGATGATGGGGTTGCTTTTATATCATGTTATATAGAAGAGGATAAAATGCCTGTAAAGGACTTGTGTCAGTATATCGGAGAACAATTAAAGGAAATGTCCACTTATATGGATGTGGGAACCGGCAACATTTCTATTGGTGAAACAGAGGATAAAGACTGGATTAACAATTGGAAGGAGTTTTTCCATCCATTTCGATTAGAAGATAATATTGTGATTCAGCCTACATGGACTGAAATTATGGATACCAAAGAGGAGGATATTGTTGTACAGATTGACCCGGGAACGGCATTTGGTACCGGTTCCCATGAGACAACAAAGCTTTGTATTAATGGTCTGAAAAAGTATATTAATCACAATGGTACAACAGATGTATTAGATGCAGGCTGTGGAAGTGGTATATTATCCATTATTGCAATGAAATTAGGTGCAAGAAAGGTATATGGAATTGATATTGATGAACTGGCAGTTAAGGCAAGTGAAGAAAACCTTTTGTTAAACAAAATTCCAAAGGAACAGTTTACCATTGTAAAAGGAGATGTGATTGGAGACGAAGAATTTGCCAAACGGGTGGCATCAATTGGTCAGTATGATATTGTAGTTGCTAATATTCTGGCAGATGTGATTATTCCCTTGTCAGGGGTGATTCGGCCATTTATGAAAGAAAATGGTGTGTTTATTACATCCGGCATTATTGATACAAAGGAAGAGGCTGTAAAGGCTGCCCTTATTGACAATGGTTTTGACATTGTGGATGTTTTGCATATGGGGGAATGGGTATCTGTTGTGGCAAGGTAAGTTTTATATTAGAGAAATAGAATATTTGTTATTTTGCATCAATGAAGCGATAGCAAATAAAAAAGTGCACTGAATGATTTGGTTGAGAAAGGTTTATGATATGAAGCTGCTTACGTTTGAAGATATCATTAATTTGAATATTGATGCTACAAGTTGTTTTAATTGGGTTAGCGAAATGATTCAAAATAAAAAAAATACGCAATTACCACCTAAAATTAGTATGCATCCTAATGATGGTGTGTTTTGTAATTTTATGCCAAGCATTATTCCTGATACTGTCTTTGGTAGTGTCGGAGGAATAAAAATTGTGAATCGTTATCCTGACAGAGTGCCAAGTTTGGATAGTAAATTGTTGCTAATGGATATGGACAATGGCGATTTTTTAGCTTTAATGGATGCAAATTGGATTACAGCAATGCGGACGGGTGCTGTAGCTGTCCACTCGATGAAATATTTGGCGAAAAGCGATTTTAATAGGATTTCCCTGCTAGGACTAGGGAATACAGCAAGAGCAACAATTTATATATTGGCAAATGTTTTTCCGGAACGGGAATTTGACATTAAACTTTTAAAATATAAGGAACAGGAAAAAAGCTTTGTTGACAGATTTAAGGATTATGATAATTTACACTTTACATTCGTGGACGATATGGAAAGTTTGGTAAAATTCTCTCATGTGGTGATTTCATGTGTAACTTATTTGGAAAATGATATTTGTCAGGATGAATATTTTGATGAAGGTATTCTTGTGATACCGGTTCACACAAGAGGATTTACGAATTGTGATTTATTTTTTGATAAAATATACGCAGATGATTATGGACATGTTTGTCATTTTAAAAATTTTCATCAATTTAAATATTTTGCTGAAATGTGTGATGTCGTAAATGGTACGGCAGTGGGACGTGAAAATGACAGAGAAAGAATTCTTGCATATAATATCGGTTTGTCGATTCATGATATAAATTATGCAAATCATATATATCAAATGATAAAAGATGACCCGAAGTATAATTGTTTTGATATGAAAAATCCTGTGAATAAATTTTGGGTTTGATTTTGTATTATTGAGTTACTAGTTTCAAATAGGGAAAATGGAGGTTGGAATATGCAGGCTGTAATTCTTGCCGCAGGTATGGGAAAAAGATTAAAAGAACTGACAAAAAACAATACAAAATGTATGGTTAAAGTTAATGGGATAACATTAATTGAAAGGATGTTATGCCAAATAGAAAAGAAAAAATTATCCCGTATTGTTATAGTAGTTGGATATAAAGGACAGGAATTAATTGATTATATAGATACATTACATATTCAGACACCGATAGTGTATGTTAATAATCCAATTTATGACAAGACGAATAATATCTATTCATTAGCGTTGGCGAAAGATTGGCTATGCAAAGATGATACACTATTGTTGGAGTCAGACCTGATTTTTGATGATTCTGTCATTGATGAATTACTTAACGATCCTAGAGAAACCTTGGCGTTAGTAGATAAATACGAGTCTTGGATGGATGGAACTTGTGTTAAACTGGGAAATGATGATGATATAGAAGCGTTTATTCCCAAAAATAAATTTCAGTTTTCTGAAATCAAAGATTATTATAAGACTGTTAATATATATAAATTTAGCAAGCATTTTTCGGAGTCCCATTATATTCCATTTTTAGAGGCTTATCAAATTGCATTGGGGGAGAATGAATATTATGAACAGGTACTTCGTGTAATTACTATGCTAGATGAACCGGAAATTAAAGCAAAAAGACTTACGGGACAGCTTTGGTATGAGATTGACGATATACAGGATTTGGATATTGCTGCATCTATGTTTGTGTCAGATGAAGAAGAAAGAGTAGAGTTGCTGGCTAATCGATATGGAGGATATTGGAGATATCCGAATTTGATTGATTTTTGTTATTTGGTGAATCCTTTTTTTCCGCCTCAGAGGATGTTAGATGAAATAAAATCAAGTTTTGATAAATTAATTACGCAATATCCGTCAGGGATGCAGGTAAATTCTCTTTTAGCTGCAAAAAGCTTTAATGTATCTCCTAAAAATATCATTATTGGTAATGGAGCGGCGGAGTTGATTAAGTCGTTACTAAATACATTTAATGGAAAAATGGGAGTGATTCGTCCCACTTTTGAAGAATATGTTCAAAGATATAGAGAAGAAGATGTTGTTGTGTATTATCCGGATAATGATCAGTTTACATATACTACAAAAGATTTGATTAATTTTTTTTCAAAAGAAAAGATAGATAATCTAATAATTATTAATCCGGATAATCCTTCGGGAAATTATATAAATAATAAAGATTTGCTTCAACTGGTTGCGTGGACGAAAGAAAATGGAATTAAACTATTGGTAGATGAATCTTTTGTGGATTTTTCTGATGAGCCGGATTCCAGTATTATTAAGCAAAATATTTTGGATGATAATAAACATTTGTATGTGATAAAAAGTATATCTAAATCTTACGGGGTTCCGGGATTAAGACTAGGAGTTCTGACTTCAGGAGATGAGGATACAATAGAATACATGAAAAAAGATGTTTCGATATGGAATATAAATTCATTTGCAGAGTTTTACATGCAAATAGAGGAAAAATATAAGGATGATTATACAGAGGCCCTAGTAAAGTTCAGAAACGAAAGAGAACGGTTTGTATCTAAATTATCAAAAATAAAGGGTATTCGTGTGATTCCGTCTCAGGCAAATTTTATAATGGTAGAAATAATGACCGGTATGACTGCCAGAGACTTAAATAGCAGGCTCATTTCAAAGTATCATATTCTGATAAAAAATCTTGTGCCCAAAATGACCTGGAATGGAGGCGAATACATAAGACTTGCAGTTAAAACCAAAACTGAAAATGATAGGCTGGTAGAAGCAATTACTCTTGAATTGAATTGTTAATTATAGTCAAAATGTTAATTTTGTGTTATAATGCTGTGCGTTAATATTGAAATTTTTTGCGAAAAGAGGAAGAAATATGGGAAAATATATATATAAACTTGGAAAGTTTTTTTATTTTTTTGTCTTAGTAATGGTTGTATGTTCTCTCAATGTATATGCCTACATTGATCCGTCAACTGTTACATATTTTGTGCAGGCAATAGCAGGAATTTTAATTGCAATAGGGGCAGCACTTACAGTGTATCGTCATAAAATTATTGCTTTTTTTAAGGGAAAAAAGAAATCTGATGAAGATACCGAGCGAATTAATAAAAGTGAAGATTTAGAAGATAAAGATGGTGTTGTTGATATACAGTTAGATGAAGAATAATGGTGTTGGTTTATGGATTTGATTATTAATTTTCTTGGTACAATAATGGGATATATTATGTATGCTTGTTATGGATTGGTACATAATTATTTGATAGCTATTATTCTTTTTACACTGCTTGTAAGAATTATATTACTTCCTGTAAGTATCTGGTTACATAAGAATTCCATAAAACTGGTAAAAATGATGCCTGATATTAATATGATTAAAGCCAGATACTATGGTAATAAAGACAAGATTTCAGAACAGCAGATGCTTCTTTACAAAAAAGAAAAGTATTATCCTCTTGCAGATGTGATACCCTTATTGTTACAAGTGATTATTTTGGTTGGTGTTGTGAATGTGATTTATAATCCATTGACCCACATTTTGCATATTCCGTCGTCTCAAGTGGATGCTTTGGTAACAACCTATGCTAATATGGAACATGTAAATCTTGAACAATCAGGACTTCAGGTTATGGTTGCACAGGATGTGATTGATGGGAATCATATGGAGGATTATGCATCTTTTGTTCCAAAGGATACGATTGATATAATATCAGATCTTAATTTAAAATGGAATGGATTTGCTCTTGCAACCATTCCTTCAAAAGCTTTTGGAAAGTATATATTGATTCCGATTCTGGCAGCAATATGTGCATTATTACTTTGTATGGCACAAAATAAAGTAAATGTTTTGCAGTCGGAACAGGGTATATTTAACAAGGTGGGAACTACACTGTTATCTGTTTTTTTGTCCTTATATTTAGGATATTTTGTCCCGGTGGGAGTAGGTTTTTATTGGATATTTAGTAATTTATTTGCTATTTTACAATTATTCTTATTAAATTATTTCATTAATCCTAAAAAATATATTGATTATGATGCTTTACAGCAAAGTAAAGATGTATTGGAATATATGGGTGGAAATAAAGATGAGAAAAAAGGAAAATATCAAAGAGACCCTTATCAGAAAAAATGTAACGAGGATTATCGGAGATTTATAAAAGCTGAGAATAAGCAACTTGTGTTTTATTCAGAAAACAAGGGGTTTTATAAATATTATAAAGACATAATTGAGGAAATTCTACATCACTCCCGGATTGTCATACATTATGTGACAAGTGACCCGGAAGATACGGTTTTTTCATTGGAAAATGATAATTTTCATGTATATTATGTAAATGGAAGAAAGTTAATATATTTAATGATGAAAATGGATGCTGATGTTGTAGTGATGACAACACCGGATTTGGAAAAATACCACATTAAGCGTTCTATTATCCGGAATGACATTGAATATATTTATATACCACATGGGGTGAACAGTGCGAATCTTACCTTGAGAAAAAATGCTTTGGATTATTTTGATACGGCGTATGTTGCCAATGAGATTGCCATTGATGAAATGAGAGCAGTTGAAAGATTCAATGAAGCACCAAATAAAAGATTAGTTAAATTTGGTTCTTCACTGATTGATGATATGATAACTTCCTACGAAAATTTCTGTGTACAAAATCAAAAAGGTGATACTAAAAAAATCCTGATTGCACCTTCATGGCAGACAGATAACATAATGGATATATGTATTGAAACATTGTTGGATAATATTAAGAATATGGATTGTCAAATTGTTGTTAGACCGCATCCTCAGTATGTACGTCATTGTAGTGAGCAGCTAAAAAATTTACAAAAGAAATATGAAACCTGTTCTAATATTGAATTTCAATTGGATTTTTCATCTAACACAGTAATCTATGAAGCGGATTTGTTGATAACAGACTGGTCATCTATTGCCTTTGAGTATGCGTTTGCTACATTGCATCCGGTGTTATTTATTAACACACCAATGAAAATAATGAATTTGGATTATGACCAAATTGATATTGTCCCTATTGATATTGCCCTTCGAAATGAAGTGGGAATGTCTATAGAGTTAGAACATATTGATCAGATAAAAGAAAAAGTGGAAGAATTGTTAACTTCCTCTGATTATTCCCAGGAAAAGATGGAAAAAATTCGGGAACAATATTTATTTAATATTGGAAAAAGTGGTAAGGTTGGTGCGGCCTACCTGATGAAACGACTTGGTTAAGATAAGGAGTACGTAAGAATGACTTACATATTTGTTGGATTGTTATTAATAACAATGATATTAATGTATGCAAAAAAAAACTGGAAAGTGATTTTTCAAAGTCCTTCCTATTTCGTTTTTATGTTTTTAACTTATGCTTCTGTTAACTATTTGTTGTCTAAATTATTAGGGATTTATGATTACGAATCAGAGTATCGGATTGTATGTGTTGTTTCTTTAATTGTAGTTATATGCATTTCTTTTGTAGGTTTGTATTTGTTTCAAGTAAAACTTAATAATTCTAAAATGATTCAAAATATAAAATCAATTCTGTTGAAAAGCTCTATTCTTGCGTGTGTGTTATGGTTGGTTCTATACAGCAGAGGGTTTGTGTTTGATATGAATCTGGCCTTTTTTGAATTGTGTGCATATGCCTATGGAATGATTCTTCTTTTGTCAGTACTTGTGGCCCGTTTTCTACTGGAAAGAGAAGATGAAATGAAAAGATTAAACAGTGATTTTCAAATTGTAAATCAGGCTGTAACCGGGGCTTTGTTGATTGTATTTATTATGTCGGTTGGTAGTAAAAGTCAGGGAATATATGTGAATATACTGACTGTTTTATTTGTCAGTATTCTGATTTATTTGTTTGTGATTATCAAAAAGAAATGGTGTCTTGATGCTTCGTTGGACAATAATCAATATAAGAAACAGTATCAGTCTAATTTCCTACGGTTGTTGCCTTCTGTTTTGCTTTTTTCCATTATGGTATTATGTGAAAATTCATTAGAATTTTATTGTGTTAATATTAATACGTTACCCTTTGGTATTGGAAGTTTTTATATAGATTTTTTAAGAATTGCATTAGCAATTACCTTTGGGGGTTGTGGTTTGTTTTCATTATTAAAACCACAATATATTAATAAAATAACAACTTTTATATTTTCCATTGATGTTGCAGTTTATATTCAGGTTATGTTTTTAAACAGAAATCTTGGACAGACGGATTTAGAGAAAATAAATTGGGCAGATTATAAAGGTAGTATGGTTATTGGTCTTATACTATGGATTCTTTGTGTTGTGATTTTCTTAATTATTAACCAGAAAAATACAAAAACAATGGAACAAATTAGCAAAGCGGGTTCTTTGTTTTTGATTGCATTGCAGATGGTATCTATTGTATATATGTTTATCAGTATAGGTGGTTGGTCCGGTGATGTGAAAAAATCCTCTGAGTCACTGGATATTTCAGGCTGTTATTATCTTACGGATGATCATTTCTATGATGTATCGAAAAAAAATGTTGTTGTTTTTGTTCTTGATACATTTAGTAATGATTATATGGATATTATTTTAAAAAATGATGAGCATGCATTAGATGCATTTAATGATTATACATATTATTCCAATTATAATGGCTCTTACGATGGTACGCCTCTTGCTATGACATATATGCTTACGGGAGAAAAATTTGACAACGAAAAGTCTTGTGTTGTTTCCACCCGTGATGCTTTTGCTTCGAATCATGCCAAAACCTTTTATGAAACATTAAAGAGCAATCAAATTGATGCCAGATTATATACTGACAGTATGACCCAGTCATGGCTTGGTATGCAGAATTTAAAAGATTATTATAGTAATGTCGCATATGATGAAAATACTGCTTATGAAGTGTTTCATGATTCGGTAATAGGTATGATGGCTAAAAGTGTTATGTATCGGATTATGCCTATGGTTTTGAAACCATATTTTTTGATTGTTACAAATGATTTTTTGACTACGGTTAACAGTACACAGAGTGGTGAAAGTAAAATTCCTTCACAGGAAGACTTTGTGAATACATTAGAAGAAAAAGGACTGACACTAAGTGATGATGGTGAAAGCTTTGTTGTATATCATTTTGAAGGTATGCATAGTGCTGCTTCCTACTCAGAAGAAGAGATTGTTACATGTGGTAAAGAGAATCTGGAAATAGTTGTTCGTTACATGGAATGGTTAAAAGAGTTAGGAGTATATGATGATACTACCATTATTGTTACCGCAGACCATGGTATTCATGAAACTATTGATGGAATACAGTCTATTTTTATGATAAAAGAGGCTAATAAGAATTTAGAACATTATGAAGTTTCTACAGCACCAATAGATGGCGTTGATTTGCTACCAACTATATTGCAGTGCTTTGATAAAAAGATTGATGACTATGGAACAACAATTTATGATTTTGATGAGAATTCAAAACGGGAACGTTCTGTTTTTGTTCGTAAAAATAATGGAAAACTGCTTTATAATACCAAGACGGTTAATACGAATATTAACGCTACCTTTAATTGTTTGTATCAGTTTGATTATGTGGGAGATAAAGAAACTCTTAGAAACCGAGATGAGAGCAAACCGGATGAAATTCTTCCATTAAAAGATTTTTGGTGGTAATGTATTATCGATTTATTATTTAAATGATTAGAATTAATATGAGATACACCGTAGTTTAGGAGGAATATCAAATGAAAAATATGATTAAAAAGAACTGGAATTATATTATTGTTTTTTTGATTCCGTGGTTGTTAATTGTTTTACATTCTATTGTTCGTGAATCTTGGCTTATGGGACAAGGTAGTTTGTTAAATGGTGATACATGTTCACAGCTTTTGCCTTTGATGTTTGAGTTGTGGGATAAGGTTCATTCGGGAGAATCCTTGTTTTTTAGCTGGAACGCAGGAAATGGTTTTGATTTCTATTTGAATATGATTTATTATCTGATTTCACCTTTCAATCTTATTATCTTATTACTGCCAAAGGGATGGATTGTTAATACATTTCAATTTGTGATGGTGTTAAAATGGTCTTTGATGGGTTTGAGTGTTACGTATTACTTTATGCACACAAGATACAACACCATTAATGTACATAAAAAACTTTTGTCTTCTGTATTGGGAATTGCTTTTGTTCTTTCAAATGCGATTTTAACTATTATTGGATATCTTAACTGGGGAGATGTTATTATATTATTTCCTTTCATTGTTCTTGAATTTGAAAGGTTAATGGAAACTGGAAACTGGAAGAAATATTATGTTCTGTTGACGATTGCAATGCTATGTAATTTTTATATGGCATATCAGGTTTGTATATTCTTAGTCTTATGGTTTTTTGTCAATTTAAGTAAAGATATAGATAAGAAAATAAATAAGTTTTTCTTATTTGCAGGAAGCTCTATATTGGCGGCTATTAGCTCTTGCGTAGTAATTTTACCTGCTGCTTTGGGAGCTGTTAATCGTTATAATGGAAGAAAACTTGATACATGGATTAATAATATATATGGAATTGGTGAAAAATTATTTTTATTTAGTGAAGGCTTAGTAGATTGGAAATCTTATAAACCAAATATTTATTTTTCTATTGGATTCTTTATATTCTTTTTATTATTTTTCTTTGCAAAAAATAATAAAATAAAAAAAGGAAAATTATATCTTGTCTGGGCTTTTATGTTTGTGAGTCTGTTTAGTGGTATATTAACTGTGTTCTGGCATGGTTTTTCTGTTCCGTATGGAGTATACCATCGTTATTTATACATGCTTATATTCTTGATGTTATGTATGGCAATGGAAACTATTATCAGTTTACAAACTATTTCTAAATTGAAACTGATATTGGCTACTGTTTTTGAAATGGTGTTTATGGCAATATGTTTTTTCCGTGTTGAGTATTTGAATGATTTCTGGGGATATTTGCTTACATTTTTACTGTTAATATTATATAATTTGCTACTTTATTTTTATTTGAAAGGAAGTATTCAATATAAAAATATTATTGTAGTAACATCGATTTTGGTATTATTGGAAACCTGTGCAAATGCATTTTATGAATTGAAGGAATATAATATTAGTGATTGGGATAATATTGCATATAATAGTGAAATTAAGGACGTTTCAAAGGAGATTACTTTGGACAAGGGAGATAGAATTTCCATGCCGGATTCCTTAGTTAATACAGGTTTGGTTTTGAATCTTCCTAGTACAAACCAGTTTACATCTTATAGCTTCGATAATATGTCAAATTTATATAACAATCTTGGAATGGAATTTGATTCATCTACCTGCGTTGCATCCGGAACTTCTCCTTTGTTAAACCTTATGTTTAATATTAAGTATGGTATTGGAGAATGGGAAGGAGATTTTAGTGATACTGAGCTGTTAAAGAGTAGCGACAATTTGAAATTATATCAGATTAACCGGCTGGCTGGACTAGGTTATATGGTAAATGAAGATGTATTAAATTGGAATACAGATGAGTTTATCAATTTTAATTTGCAAAATGACTATGTGAAAAAAGCTGTTGATGGTGAGGATATTTTTACGCCGGTAATGCCTAAGGCGAAATTTACTGATGGTACTCTTATGTATAATTATAGTGAAGATAATTATCAAAGGGGTTATTACTATTATGATTATATTTCTAAAACCATTGCTGAAACAGAAATGACAGAGTTCTCTTTTACGGTTGATGAAGATATGGATTTATATATGGATACATTTAGCCAGAAACCAATGAAAAATGTGATATATATAGATGATGAATTTGTATGTTCAGATAAAACTGATTGTTTTCAACGATATTACCATATTGGTAATGTGAAAAAAGGACAAAAAGTTAATATTTACAGTTTACATTCCATGGGTGTTGGTGAAGAATCGGTTTTATGGTTCCGGTTTGCGAAATTTAATGAGGAAAACTATGCAAAGGCTTATGAGAAATTATCAAAGAATGTATATGATATCGATACGATGAATGCTACTTATATATCAGGAACGATTCATTCGGATGAGGATAGTATTATGATGACTTCAATTCCTGCAATGAATGGATTTTCTGTATATGTAGATGGAGAAAAGACGGATTTTGAAAAGATAGGTGATGCGTTAATTGGTGTTCCGTTAACGGCAGGGGATCACAAAGTAGAATTTAAATATATGACCCCATATTTCATACCGGGTCTGATTACCAGCCTGATTGGTATATTGATTTTTGTTTCTGTTTGTATATATGACAGTAGAAAAAAGAAACAGTCCGGGATTATGGATGAATTGGAACAGGTTGCGGCAAAATAGTATAGTAAAGGATTTTATGTTATGTATCGTTTTTTTGTGACAAAGGAACAAATGCTACAGTCTCCTGTTGTGATTAAAGGAGAAGACTTTAACCATATACATCATGTGCTTCGCCTGAAAAAAGGGGAAGAAGTATTGTTGTGTGCAGAAGATGAAAAAGAATATTTGTGTCAAATAGATGGATACCGGGAAGAGATTGGACAAGTATTACTTTCGGTTGTAGATATATTTGGGAATAACAGGGAATTACCTGCTAAGCTGGTATTATTTCAAGGTCTTCCCAAAGGTGATAAACTGGAATTCATTATTCAAAAAGCTGTAGAGCTTGGGGTAAGTGAGATTGTTCCTGTATCAATGAAGCGTTGTGTTGTGAAACTGGATGAAAAGAAAGCAGCTAAAAAAGTAGAACGATATAACAGCATTGCATTAAGTGCCGCAAAACAGTCAAAAAGAGGTAAAATTCCTACAGTAACATCTGTTATGTCTATGAAGGATGCATATGAATATGCAAAGACATTAGAAACAGTGTTGGTTCCTTATGAGTTGGCAGGTGGAATGGATATATCAAAAAAAAGAATAAAAAATGCGGCAAAAACGAACGCTATTGGAATCTTTATTGGACCGGAAGGGGGATTTGACCCGGAAGAGGTGGCTATGTTAGAAGCTCTTGGTGGGCAGCAAATTTCTTTGGGTCATCGTATCTTGAGAACAGAAACAGCCGGAATGGTAGTGCTGTCTTTGTTAATGTTTGAAATGGAAAATGATGAAAATGATGGTGGTAGGATAGATGGAAGTATACTTTGATAATGCAGCAACAACTAAAATTTTACCGGAAGTTCGGGAAATCATGCTTGAAACTTTTGACAATGAATATGGGAATCCTTCTTCTTTGCACACGAAAGGAGTAGGGGCTGAAAAATATATTAAGTATGCAAAAGATGTGATTAGCAGACAGCTTAAATGTGAACCAAAAGAAATTATATTAACTTCCGGGGGAACTGAATCAAACAATCTTGCATTACTTGGTATTGCAGATGCCAACAAAAGAAGTGGTAATCATATTATTACAACGAGAATTGAACATGCATCTGTGTATAATCCTATTTTACATTTAGAAGAGCTTGGTTTTCGGATTACATTTTTGAATGTGGATGAAAGGGGAATTGTTGATTTAGAACAATTACAATCCCAATTGTGTGAAGATACAATTTTAGTATCGGTAATGGCAGTTAATAATGAGATTGGTGCCGTAGAACCAATAGAAAAGATTGGTAAGATGATAAAAGATTTTAATAGGGAAAATAATAAACAGGTTATTTTTCACGTGGATGCAATTCAGGCTTTTGGAAAACAGATTTTATATCCAAAAAGACTGGGTGTAGATGCAATGTCTGTGAGTGGTCATAAAATACATGGACCAAAGGGAAGTGGAGCATTGTTTGTTAACAGCAAAGTTAAAATAAAACCGATTATTTTTGGTGGCGGTCAGGAAAAGGGAATGCGTTCCGGAACGGAGAATACAGCAGCCATTGCAGGACTGGGAAAAGCAACGGAAATTATGTATAACCGGTTAGAAGAAAATCGGGAGAAAATGTTTGCTGTAAAAAATGCTTTGATTCAAAAAACGACAGCGTTAGAGGGAGTAACAAGTAATTCCGGCGAGGCACCACATATTGTTTCCTTAAGTTTTTGTGATGTTAGGAGCGAGGTTTTGCTTCATGCACTGGAGGAAAAAGGGATTTATGTATCTGCCGGTTCTGCGTGTTCTTCTAATCATCCGGCAATTAGTGGTGTCCTTAAGGCAATTAACTTAAATGAAAAATTACTGGACTCTACATTACGGTTTAGTTTTTGTGAGAATAACACCTTGGAAGAGGTGGATTATGTTGTAAATGTTTTAAAGGAACTGCTTCCTGTTTTGCGTAGATTTACAAGAAAATAAAAGGAGAATATACATGGAATATCAATCATTTTTAATTAAGTATGCTGAGATTGGAACAAAAGGAAAAAACAGATATGTATTTGAAGATGTGTTATGTAATAATATCAAAAATCATGTTGCCGGGTATGGTGATTTCTCTATTCGAAGAGAATATGGTCGCATTTTTTTGGAGGCAAATTCATCCTATGATTTTGAAGATGTAGTGAAAGAATTACAAAAGGTTTTTGGTATTGTGGGGATTTGTCCTATTGTAGTGGAAGAACATACGGAATTTGAGGCAATTAGGGAAAAAACAATTGCTTATATGAAGGAGTGTTATGGAAAAGAACAAATTTCTTTTAAAGTAAATACAAGAAGAACAAACAAGGCTTTTCCCATGACTTCTATGGAAGTGTCTAGTGAGCTTGGTCATTTTATTTTAGAGGCGTGTGAGAATACATCGGTAGATGTTCATAATCCGGATGTACTGTTAAATGTTGAAATTAGAGATCAGGTATATATTTATTCAAAAACAATAAAGGGTGCAGGTGGACTGCCTGTTGGAACGAATGGAAAATCCATGCTGTTATTATCAGGTGGAATTGACTCACCTGTTGCGGGCTATATGATTGCAAAACGAGGCGTAGAGCTAGAGGCTGTTTATTTTAATGCTCCACCTTATACCTCTGAACGGGCAAAACAAAAGGTGATTGACCTTGCAAAAATAGTATCCGGATATTCAGGAAAGATACGTTTGCACATTGTTAATTTTACGGATATTCAATTAGCAATTTATGAAAAATGTCCTCATGAAGAATTAACAATTATTATGAGAAGATATATGATGAAGATTGCTGAAGATTTGGCAAAGAAAAATAATTGCCAGGCGTTAATTACAGGAGAAAGCATTGGTCAGGTTGCAAGCCAGACTATATATTCATTAGCCTGTACTAATGAAGTATGTACATTACCTGTATTTCGTCCATGTATTGGAATGGATAAGCAGGAGATTGTGGACATTTCTGAAATGATTGATACTTATGAAACTTCCATTTTGCCATACGAAGACTGTTGTACCATTTTTGTTGCAAAACATCCTGTTACAAAACCAATTCTTGAGATAATAAAAAAATCAGAAGAAAATCTTAAGGATGTAATTGATGATTTGTATGAGCAGGCAATGAATTCTATTGAGGTGATTGAAGCAACTTTATAATTTACGTAAAATCTATATTTGAAAAAGGTAAAATTAGGGATTGATTGTTGACTTTTGTTTCGTGAAAAGTTATGATGATATTAGTTTTTGCAGTAAGCAAAATATGATTAGGAGGAATAGATATGAAGACAGTTAAGATTTCATTAAATTCAATTGATAAGGTGAAGAATTTTGTAAATGACATTGCCAGATTTGATGCTGAATTTGATTTGGTTTCCGGCAGATATGTAATTGATGCAAAGTCAATTATGGGAATTTTTAGTTTGGATATTTCACAACCAATTGATCTAAATATTCATACTGAGGGTGATGTTACAGAGATTCTTGAGGTATTAAAACCATATATGATTTAGTGTGAAACTAAGTTTGTATGAAAAGCCTTGCATTGCAGGGCTTTTATTTTGTAAAAAAGTGGAGTGTTATGTTGAAGAATAAACGTGTTACCATAATTAATTTGGGCTGTAAAGCAAATAAGTACGAATCGGATGCAATGACAGATAAATTAATTGCTGCAGGATTTTTAATTGTTGATATGAATGAGACTGCAGATATTTATATTGTAAATACCTGTTCTGTGACCAATGTAGCAGAAAAAAAATCCCGCCAGATGTTACGTCGTGCAAAAAAGAAAAATCCCAAGGCCATTGTTGTTGCGGTAGGGTGCTATGTGAATGCATCTCCAAAACAGCTTGAACAAATGGATTTTGTAGATTTGATTATTGGTAATAACCGAAAAAAAGAGATTGTCGAAGTTCTTCGACAGTATTTTGCACAGGAAGAGATTACAAACAATTATATTGATATTAATCATACCCATGAGTTTGAAGAAATGGGTGCCTTAGAAGCTTCAGAATTAAATCATCAAAGAGCCTATATTAAAATCCAGGATGGATGTAATCAGTTTTGCTCGTATTGTATTATTCCTTATACGAGAGGACGCGTTCGTAGCAGAAAGCCGGAGCATGTGCTAGAAGAGATTCAGAAACTTGCCAAAGAAGGGGTGAAAGAATTTGTATTAACAGGAATTCATATTTCTTCTTATGGTTTAGATTTTCAGGATGATGGTAAAGAATATGATGATGCTTTTGGTGGGAAGGGTTTGATTGATACAGATGATACGGATAGATATGCAGGTTTGGATACACAATGTGATGTTGGTTTGATTCGTGATTTGGGAGATTTGGTTTATGCAATAAGCTTGATACCTGAAGTTGCAAGAATTCGATTGGGTTCATTAGAACCACGAATTATTACAAAAGATTTTTTGGATAAAATAACGTATTATGACAAGCTTTGTCCACACTTTCATTTATCATTACAGAGTGGATGCAATGATACATTGAAACGTATGAATAGAAAATATACCATTGAAGAGTTTGAAGAAAAATGCAATCTGATACGCAGTTATTTTGAAAAACCGGCTATTACCACAGACGTAATTGTAGGATTTCCCGGGGAGACGGAAGAAGAATTTGCTGTTACACTTGATCATTTGAATAGACTGAATCTTTATGAGATACATGTATTTAAGTATTCTGTCAGATCAGGAACTGTGGCGGAAAAACTTCCTAATCAAGTGCCGGAACAGGTGAAAAATATTCGAAGTGATG
>JBJENY010000040.1:0-20759 GCA_051880435.1 Lachnospiraceae bacterium
CTACGGTAACATATCGGAATGACACAGATACAGAGCTTCATCATATGTTGTATATCGGTTCCATTATGTTATTAAAACATGACAATGGCATGTATCGTGTTGATTATCCATTTGAACAGGCTGGAGAAAATTATGATTATATAATGGGGGATGGCGTAGCCCATGCTGCCGAAATGGTTTATTATAGCACAAAGGAAGATTATGGAAATGGAGGAAATTACATTACTTCCTTAAAACCGGGAGAAAGTATTCAGATAGAAATGGCTTGGATTGTGAATGAGAATGATCTGAAGGATATGTATTTAAACTTAAATGGTAATGTGTATGAATTAACCGAAGAAGATATGGAAAGTGGCGTTGTTTACATCGGAAAATAAATGGCTTGTAAGTTTATTCTTTTCTTTGTTTGGATTAATTGGAACGACTGGGTTGTCCCGGTCGTTCTTTTTGTACAAATAAAATAGGAGTCAGACTATTCAATTATACGTCATTTTGAAGTGAGGAGGTAGTCGTTACTGCTAGATTGTGGTAAAATGAAAAAACGATTAAAACATAAGCTGATTACGAGAAAAATTGAAAATCGTAATTAAAATGCATTTTGCAAATATAAAATAAATAACGATAATAAGGAGACAAAAATGACAATAACAGAAAAAGCATCCGTGATATTGCAGGATATCAAAAAAGAAAAGGGAAGTAATCCCATACAAATATTTAAAAATATGGCAGAACAGGAGTATATCAATATGCATGGTCCGGAACATCATATTCTTGATGGAGCGTGCCTTTTGGTAGCTTTTCACAATGCCGGAGGAAAAGTGGATTTAGATGTTGCATTGGAGCAATTAATGTCTGAGGGCTTACGAATGCCGGGTGCAATGTGTGGTTTGTGGGGAATATGCGGAGCCATTACATCCATTGGGGC
Source organism: Lachnospiraceae bacterium (assembly GCA_051880435.1). Classification (GTDB taxonomy): domain Bacteria; phylum Bacillota; class Clostridia; order Lachnospirales; family Lachnospiraceae; genus CAG-590. The sequence continues at coordinate 926 of JBJENY010000040.1, forward strand.
TGCATTAGCTATTATTGATGGTACGGGTCCTCTTTCTACGGATGGAACATGGGGGGAGCATATGTCCTTTACATCTGCAGCAGTAAAAGAATTAGGTGAAATAAATGGACCGAGATGCTGTAAAAGAGATGCAATGATTGCGTTTAAAAATGCAATTATGTATGTTAATACCCACTATAATGTGATATTGGAATATGAAGATATGAAATGCGAATTTTCATCCTTCAATCAACAGTGTATTAGGAATCATTGTCCGTTTTATGGAGGAAAAACATGTATTTAATATCTGTATATTTTGACAAAGATACAAATCGAATATTACAAAGGTATATAGATAAGATTGCTAAGCGAACAGGAAATGATTTTATGACGAAACATAAGGTTCCACCCCATTTAACGGTTTCTTCTGTGGAGGCAAGAGGAGTAGAGGTATTAAAACCGGCAATGGAAGCTTTGGAAAATAAGTTATCAGCAGGGAACATTAAATTTGTTTCCGTTGGACAGCTATTGCCCTATGTCATTTATACAACACCGGTTATGAACGACTATCTTTTGGAACTGTCCAAGACCATTTATCATCAGGTGAAGGATATCCCGGAGACAAAGGTTAGTTCCTATTACAAACCTATGTCCTGGCTTCCCCATGTGACTTTGGGAAAACAATTAACGAAGCTGCAAATGCAGACCGCCTTTGAGGTTATGCAGGATTCTTTTCAGGTATTGGATGCACGGATTACAGAAATTGGTCTGGCAAAGGTAAATCCTCATCAGGATGTGGTAAGATTTCAATTGAAAAGCTGATAAAAATAGTTAACATTTTTTTGGAAATTCGACAGTTTTCCTTTGCTTTTTTTTGTTATAATAGCTTTCGTTTCTTTCGGTTTTGCTATAGAATAAACCTATATGCAATTAAAAGCCGGATACAGGAAGAAAACGCCTGAAAACATGATGAACAGAAAGGAGACATAATGAAAAAAAACATTTTAAGAATTATTTTTGAAATCATCATGATTACCGTTGGTGCAGTGGTTGCAGCATTTGCCATAGAAGAGTTTTTAGCCCCATGTACGATTCTGGATGGAGGAATCGTGGGAATTAGTATGATTATCAATAATTTAACCGGCTTTAAGCTTGGTTTGGTAACGATTATTCTGAATATCCCGTTTTTAATAGTTGGGGCATACCGGTTAGGACATATTTTTATTGCAAAGACCTCTTACGCCATGATTGTTTTTTCCCTGTTTCTGGAAATATTTGAGAAATGCGTGAATGTAACGGAAGAATATTTGCTGGCTGTTTGTTTTGGCGGTGTCATTTTGGGAACCGGTGTGGGACTGGTCATTCGTTTTGGTGGATGTCTGGACGGAACAGAGACGGTAGCCATATTGATAAATAAAAAATACGGGCTGCCCGTTGGACAAATGGTATTGATGTTTAATATCGTCATTTATATTGTAGCAGGTACCCTGTTTGGATGGGACAGAGCTATGTACAGCCTACTTACATATTTTATTACATCAAAGATTATTGATATGATTGAGAATGGTATTGACCAGGCAAAGGCGGCAATGATTATTACGGATGATGCGACCGAGGTGAGTAAACTAATTTATCAAAAGCTTGGCAGAACCGTAACCATGATAGATGGAACTGGTCTGGTAAGTGGAAAAAAAACCGTTTTATATTGTGTCATTACCAGATTTGAAGTAAATGAACTAAAGAATATTGTACAATCCAGCGATATTTCTGCTTTTGTAACTATAAGTGACGTGTCGGAAATCATTGGTTCCCATATGAAGAAAATTGAGAAAATACAATAGTAGGTCCCCCCTTTTTTAACTGATGCATATGGAAAATAGAATAAAAACAGAAAATCAGCAAGGTTCTTAAATGGAATCTTGCTGATTTTTTCTTTTCTATTTTTACCATCATTTTACCCAACTTTTACCTTTCGCTGATAGTAGATTTTACTTTTCACTTCTAAACTAAAGGACGTTAACAAGAATTTTAGGCGTTTGCGTTACGCTTGTTAAAAATTCATAACTTAAACAATTATTAGTTGCGTAACGCAAACGCCTAAGAAAACATTTTAAAGAGAGGTAAAAAGAAATGAAAAAGTTTATGAAAAAAACAGGAAGTATTGTAATTGCAAGTATGATGCTGGTAGGGTTAATGACCGGTTGTGGCTCGAACACAGCTACATCAAATTCAGGTTCATCTGATACAACAGGTGGTGTAAGCGGCACCATTTCCGTTGTCAGTCGTGAGGATGGTTCAGGAACAAGAGGTGCATTTGTAGAACTTACTAAAGTAGAAGAGAAGGATGCAGACGGTAATAAGGTAGACCATACAACGACGGATGCGGTAATTGCCAATAGTACAGACGTTGTACTTAATAATGTTGCAGGAGACAGCAATGCAATTGGTTATGTATCCATGGGTGCGTTAAATGATACTGTAAAAGCAGTAAAGGTTGATGGTGTTGAGGCAACAACAGATAATGTGAAGGCAGGTACATACGCAATTTCCAGACCATTTAATATTGCCGTTTCAAAAGACGAAGCACTTTCTGATGCAGCACAGGATTTTTATAACTTCATTATGAGTGCAGAAGGTCAGCAGATTGTAGAGGATAATAAGTATATCAAGATTAATGATAGTGCCGAAGCCTTTGAGAGTAATGATGCAACAGGAAAAGTTGTCGTAGCAGGTTCTTCTTCGGTAACTCCTGTTATGGAAAAATTATCAGAAAGCTATCAGCAGATTAATCCAAATGTAACTATTGAGGTTCAGCAGAGTGACTCTACAACAGGTATGACATCAGCTATGGAAGGTACATGTGATATTGGTATGGCATCCCGTGAATTATCAGATGAAGAAGCAGCTAAATTAACTGCTACTGCAATTGCATTAGATGGTATTGCAGTAATTATTAATAAGGATAATCAGGTTTCAGATTTAACACTTGACCAGATTAAAAAGATTTATATAGGTGAAATTACAGATTGGAGCCTTAACTAAGGAGCGTGAATACTATGGAACAAACAGTATCGGTTGTGAATCATAAGGTAAAAGGGAAAACAAAAGAAAAGAAAATCCTAAGTGATGAACAAAGAATTCGCTTCAATAGAGGAAAGGAAAATGCTGCAAAGGGTATCTTTACCCTTACAGCATTACTTTCTGTAATTGCCATTTTCTTAATCTGTTTGTTTTTGTTTGCCAATGGAATCCCGGCAATTAAAGAAATAGGTTTTGCCAACTTCTTGTTTGGTACAACATGGGCACCTACAAATGGCCAGCCATCCTATGGAATATTACCCATGATTTGCGGCAGTATTGTCATTACATTTGGAGCAATTTTAGTTGGTGTTCCAATTGGAATTTTTACAGCAGTCTTTATGGCAAGATTTTGCCCTAAAAAAATATATTCCCTTTTGAAAACGGCATCGGACCTGATGGCAGGTATTCCATCGGTTGTATATGGTTTTTTTGGATTGGTTATTTTAGTTCCAATGATTAGAATGCTCCGTGATTCCTTTGGAGTCAATACAAATGGATGTAGTATTTTGACAGCTTCTATTTTGTTAGGAATAATGATTCTTCCAACCATTGTCAGTGTCAGCGAATCTTCCATTCGTGCAGTAACCAACAGCTATTACGAGGGAGCAAGAGCATTGGGAGCAACCCATGAAAGAAGTGTCTTCCGGGTTATTGTACCTGCTGCAAAGTCCGGTATTTTAGCAGGAGTGATCTTAGGTGTTGGCCGTGCAATTGGTGAAACTATGGCGGTAATTATGGTAGCCGGTAATCAGGCAAGAATGCCGGAAAGCATATTTGCGGGTGTCAGAACCATGACAGCAAACATCGTCATTGAAATGGGTTATGCAACAGGTTTACACAGAGAAGCGTTGATTGCTACCGGTATGGTGTTGTTTGTCTTTATTTTGATTATTAACTTATGCTTCTCAGCATTGAAGAGAAAGGAGTCATAGCATGAATAAACGATCTAAGTTAGAAGCAGGATTGATATCCTTTCTTGTATATTTGGCAGCGGGAATTACATTCGGAATGTTGCTGTTTATTATTGGATACATTTTGGTAAAGGGAATTCCTCATTTGTCTTTGGATTTTTTTGCATGGGATTATAATTCGGAAAATGTTTCCGTGATTCCCTCTGTGCTGAATACAGTTTTAATGGCAGTAGTAACCTTACTGATTGTTGTCCCTGTGGGAATTGGAGCAGCCATTTATACCGTTGAGTATGCGAAACGTGGAAGTAAGATTGTAAAGGTGGTTCGGCTTACAACGGAAACCTTACAGGGAATACCGTCTATTGTGTACGGATTGTTTGGTTTGTTGTTTTTCGTTAATGCCATGAAGTGGGGACAGTCTATGTTAGCAGGTGCTTTTACACTGGCAATCATGGTGTTACCTGTCATTATGCGTACCACAGAGGAAGCATTACAGGCTGTGCCGGATTCTTATCGTGAGGCCAGCTTCGGTTTGGGTGCGGGACGGCTTCGTACCGTTATCCGAATCGTATTGCCACCGGCTGTACCGGGAATTTTGTCTGGAGTTATTCTTGCTATCGGTCGTATTGTTGGCGAGACAGCGGCATTAATTTATACATCAGGAACCGTAGCAAAGCTTCCGGGTTCGCTGATGGAATCGGGAAGAACCATTGCCCTTCATATGTGGATGTTGGCAAATGAAGGTCTGCATGAGGATAAGGCATATGCTACTGCGGTAATTTTATTAGTGCTGGTAATTTTGATTAATTTTATATCCAATAAGCTGGCACAAAAATTATCAAGTGCAAAGGCATAAAGATTGTAAACAGTTTAAGAAAATGATGAGGTATAACTATGGCAGATATAATAACAGATAAAATGACGGTAAAAGGTTTAGACCTTTATTATGGTGATTTTCATGCGTTAAAAAATATCAATTTAGATATGCATGCAAATGAGGTGACTGCATTTATTGGTCCTTCCGGATGTGGAAAAAGTACATTCCTAAAGTCCTTAAATCGAATGAACGATATGGTGGAAGGCTGTAAGATTACAGGTGATGTCAGATTAGATGGAGAAAATATATATGGTGATATGGATGTAAACTTATTACGAAAAAAAGTTGGTATGGTATTCCAAAAACCAAATCCATTTCCTATGAGTGTATATGACAATATTGCTTTTGGACCAAGAACCCATGGTATCCATAAAAAGGATGAATTAGATGAGATTGTGGAGCGCTCTTTAAAACAGGCAGCCATTTGGGATGAGTTAAAGGACCGATTGAAAAAAAGTGCATTAGGTCTTTCCGGCGGGCAGCAGCAAAGGTTGTGTATTGCCAGAGCCTTGGCAGTAGAACCGGAGGTTATCCTGATGGATGAGCCGACTTCTGCATTGGACCCTATATCAACTTCAAAAATCGAAGATCTGGCGATTGAATTAAAAGATAAATATACCATTATTATGGTTACCCATAATATGCAGCAGGCAGCCCGTATTTCGGATACCACAGTATTTTTCCTGTTAGGGGAAATTATTGAAGCCGGTAATACAGATGTTATTTTTAGTAATCCAAAGGATAGAAGAACAGAAGATTATATAACCGGAAGATTTGGATGATATATTTGTAAATCATAAATAATGGAGGATATAAAAATGAGAGAAAGATATATGCATCAATTAAAACAACTAAATGATCTTTTGATTCAAATGGGACAGATGGTGGAACATGCCATTGAACTTGCGATTAATGCATTAAACAGCCAGGATGAAGAAAAGGCAAAGGAAGTCATTTCCTATGATGAGGAAATTGATGAAAAGGAAAAAGAAATTGAACAGTTATGCTTAAAGCTTCTTCTTTGTCAGCAGCCTGTAGCGAAGGATTTGCGATTTATTTCGGCGGCTTTGAAAATGGTTACGGATTTAGAACGAATCGGAGACCATGCGTCGGATATTGCAGAATTAGTTATCTTTTTATCTAAAAATCCATATATTAATAACTTGGATCATATCAAGCAGATGGCAGTGGAAACTACGGATATGGTAATTCGCAGCATTAATGCCTATGTGGAAAATGACGTGAAAGGTGCAAATCAGGTGATTGCACATGATGATGTAGTGGATGAATTATTTATTACCGTAAAAGATGAATTGGTTCACTTAATTCATGAGGATGTAAATAATGGTGAACAGGCTACAGATCTTTTAATGGTTGCAAAATATTTTGAACGAATCGGTGATCATGCTACCAATATTGCAGAGTGGGTTATCTTTTCTGTGACTGGTGAAAAAGGAAAAGGGTGATTTGGAATGAATTTTTACTGGGACTGGTGTGAAGCACTATTTAATTTTTTGCATGAAAAAGTGGATTTTTTTCTTTTTGTTAATACTATCATCTTTGGAGTTCTGGGTTTTTTAGTATGGTATATACTGCATTTCATCTGTTTGGATAGCCTGGTAGGGATGGTTTGCTTTATAGGATACTCTGCTGTTTTATTAGGTTATTTAGGTGGATTGTTTTACTTTATGAGAAAGGATTAGAAATGATGGAAAATACAGAAGTTTTTTGGGATGATGAAAAAAAGAAAAAATATGCGGCTGCGATTCGAATTGTAATTGATGAGATTTATAATCTGGATGCAAAAAATTATAAAAAGACCGGGAAGCATTTCATTCGATTTGTTGAGCACAGGTTAAAAAGTACAGATAGTATAATAGCCAAGCTGGAAAGAAAACATAAAACGAATAAGAATAAATCTATTGAGGATTTGTTAAATGATATAGCAGGTGTTCGAATTATTTGCTTTGATACAAGGCAAATATATAAAGTTGTAAAATTGGTAAAACAATCAAAGCGTTTTACTATTTTAAAAGAAAAGGATTACGTGAAAAATCCAAAGGATAACGGCTATCAAAGTTATCATATGATTTTACTGGTTAATGAAGTAAAGGTTGAACTTCAGCTTCGGACAATACTAATGGATGCATGGTCTTCTTTGGAGTCTATTGTAATCTATAAAAAAGCAACGCCAATTCCGGAAAAACTTCAGAAGGACATTCGTGATTTTTCAAAATGGAGTACGAAAATGGATAAAATGTTTGAACGTATACTGGAAGAATCTGTATAGGCTTCCATGGATTTTACATAGATTTTACATTTTCATAAAATACTTTTTACAACGTCAGATTATACTAACAATAATCCGGCGTTTTTTATGGTTTTAGATAAATCAAAAAACGCCATATCATTTACAAAAATGAAGTTGGGAAAGGTGTTTGATATGGACATATTTAATTTATTAGCAATGATTGGTGGTTTGGCGTTATTTTTGTATGGTATGAATCTTATGGGTGACGGTCTTGCCAAGTTATCCGGAGGAAAACTGGAAAGCATATTATCAAGGTTGACATCCAATAAGCTATCCGCCGTTTTGTTAGGTGCGGGAGTTACTGCGGTCATTCAAAGTTCTTCTGCAACAACCGTTATGGTGGTCGGATTTGTTAATTCCGGAATTATGAAGCTTCATCAGGCAGTCGGTATTATTATGGGTGCTAATGTGGGTACCACCTTTACATCATGGATTTTAAGTTTGTCCGGTATTGAAAGTGAAAGCTTTTTTGTGCAGTTGTTAAAACCAACTTCCTTTTCTCCGATTTTGGCATTAATCGGAATTATTTTTTTGTTGTTTTCCAAAACAGATAAGAAAAAAGATATTGGAAGTATTTTGATTGGGTTTGCAATCTTAATGTTTGGAATGGATGGTATGAGTAGTGCGGTGGAACCTTTGAAGGATGTACCGGAATTTACGAATTTGCTGACAATGTTTTCACAGCCAATTCTTGGTATGTTAGTTGGAGCAATATTGACGGCTGTTATTCAGAGTTCTTCTGCATCCGTGGGAATTTTGCAGGCACTTTGTATGACAGGAATGGTAAACTATGGAACGGTAATTCCAATTATAATGGGACAAAATATCGGAACCTGCGTTACAGCAATCATTTCTTCCATCGGAGCCAGTAAGAATGCAAAACGTACAGCCTTTGTTCATCTGTATTTTAATTTGATTGGAACCATTTTGTTTATGGTTGTATTCTATACCGTGAATCTATTGATTCCGTTTGCCTTTTTAAAGGATGCGGCAGGTCCTGCCGGAATTGCAGTGATTCATTCTTTGTTTAATATTGGCGCAACTGTTGTATTATTTCCATTTTCCGGCGTATTGGAACGGCTTGCATGTCTGTCTATTCCGGAGGATAAAGAAGAAACAGTGGAAACGATGGAAGACATTGTGTTACAGCATTTGGATGTTAGATTTCTGGACAAACCTGCATTTGCACTTATGCAGGCGACAAAGGCAACAGAGCATATGGCAGAACTGGCGAAAGATTCCCTGCATCTTGCAACTTCCCAGATATTCAATTATGATATAGAAATATGTGATAGAGTTATATCATTGGAAAAAGAAGTAGACCATTACGAAGATCAGATAAGCCGTTATATGGTTCAGATTGCAAGCCGTCATTTATCGGCTCAGGATGGAAAAAAACTGATAGAATTACAACATTGTGTTGGAGATTTTGAACGTATTTCCGACATATCCATGAATCTGGTGCATGCAGTAATGAAAATGCATCAAAAGGAACAGGAATTTTCTCAGAAGGCAATCCATGAGCTTGTGGTTTTGGCAGAAGCAGTTAATGATATGATGCATTATAGTGTGGAATGTTTTGTGGCAGATGATAAATTGCTGGCTGAATCTATCGAACCTTTAGAAGAATGTATTGATGAACTGAATAAGGAAATTACAAAGAGACATAGAAAACGTCTTCGAAAAGGAAAATGCAGTGTGGATATGGGATTCGTGCTGGCAGATATTACAACAGATTTAGAACGAATAGGGGATCATTGCAGCAGTGTTGCATTAAATGTAATTCAAAGTCAGACAGAAGATGTGGATGCACATGAATATGTGGAACAACTGAAAAGCGGAGATAATGTGGAGTATGATGCCCGCTTGTTAAATTATAGGGAAAAATACCAATTACCATAAATCTGATATTAGAAAGGTGATGAGTGTTATGTCATTTTTAATTTATGTTGTGGAAGATGATTTGAATATTCAGGAGATTGAAAGTTTTGCACTGAAAAATAGCGGATATGAGGTAGAAGTTTTTGAACAGGCAAAAACTTTTTTTAAGAGAATGGAAGAAAAAAAAGCGGATTTAGTTTTATTGGATATTATGCTTCCGGATGCGGATGGAATATCCATCATGAAAAAACTCCGTTCCAATTTGGAAACAAAGGAGCTGCCTGTCATTATGGTGACTGCTAAGACATCGGAAATTGATAAAGTCAAAGGACTTGATTCCGGAGCAGATGATTATATTACAAAGCCATTTGGTGTAATGGAACTGATATCCAGGGTAAAAGCACTTCTTCGAAGAAGCTATCATGCACCGGAGGAGGTAGAACTGAATTATCATGAGATAGAACTGAATATGCTAAAAAGACAGTGTAAAGTAAACGGAAACATAGTAGAATTAACCTATAAGGAATATGAATTGCTGCATATACTGATACAAAACGCAGGAATTGTATTAAAAAGAGATGTGTTAATGGAACGGGTTTGGGGAACTGATTTTGAAGGAGAGTCCAGAACCTTGGATATGCATATTAAAACATTGCGTCAAAAGCTAGGAGACAGTAGTCATTATATTAAAACCGTTCGAAATGTAGGTTATTGTCTGGAGTAAAAAAATGAAAAATAAGATAAATGGTCGTTTCATGCTGATTGCTGCCATGGCAATTGTACTAACGACATTATGTACTACAATTGTATATTATCAGCTGTTTCAAAAGGAAGTTTTTGAGGATTTAAAAAATTTCTGTTATGTACTGGAAGAAACCGGCTTGTTTGAGACAAAGGATGTTTCTATGCTGGAACGGTATACGAAGGATTCCAGTAATCTCCGAATCACGGTGATAGACCGGGAAGGTAATGTTTTATATGATACCTATTCTGATGTGGATTACAGTGAAAATCATAAAAATCGTCCGGAAATTGCCCAGGCTTACGAAACGGGGAGTGGAAAATCAATCCGAACTTCAACTACCATCAATAAATCCAATTATTATTATGCGGTTTTACTGGAAAATGGTGGGGTGCTTCGTGTGGCAAAGGAAACAAGAAGTATTGTAAATCTGTTTGTTCGTGTGTTGCCTGTTATTGTACTGATTATGGTTTTGCTTTTCTTTATTTGTATGATTATTGGACATTATCTAACGAAAAACTTTGTAAAGCCAATTGAACAGGTAGCCTCTAATCTGGATAATCTGGAACAGGTTAAGACATATAAGGAACTGATGCCATTTATTCATGTGATAAGGAATCAGCATGAAAATATATTAAAAAGTGCCAGAATGCGTCAGGAGTTTACGGCAAATGTATCTCATGAGTTAAAAACTCCACTTACTTCCATATCCGGATATTCTGAGTTGATTGCAAATGGTATGGTTAAGGAGGGAGATATTGAACGGTTTGCTACGGAGATTCATCGGAATGCAAAACGGTTGATTTCTTTGATTAATGATATTATTAAACTCTCGGAGCTGGATAGCAGCAAGGAATATGATTTGGTTATGGAAGATGTAGATCTTTATGAGCTGGCTAAAAACTGTCAGATTATGCTTGCTCCCGTTGCAGAAAAAAGAAATATTACCATTCACTTAGAGGGTCAAACATCCATTATGAGGGTAGATAAAGAGTTGATGGAAGAGGTTATTTATAATTTGTGTGATAATGCAATCCGGTATAATCATGAAGGTGGACATGTTTGGATTACAGTATCACATGGTTTTTCCGTACGGGATGACGGAATTGGAATTTCCAAGGAGCATCAGGAACGTATTTTTGAAAGGTTTTACAGAGTAGATAAAAGCCGCTCTAAAAAAACAGGAGGCACAGGCCTTGGTCTTGCTATTGTAAAACATATTGTGGAATTACATGATGGAGAAATTCAGGTTGAGAGTGAAGAAAATGCAGGAACAATAATAAGTGTCATTTTATAAAATCATAGTGCTATTTTCATAAAAACATAGTGTCATTTTTATACATTATTTACATATTGTGTCAAATGGTGTATAATAAGGTATATTTTTGGAGAGAGGGTGACGTTTTTATGAGGATTACATTAGGTAAGAAAATTATTGCTTGTGTACTGCTTGTTCAAGTGGTGGTTATGGTTGCGTTATGTGTCTTTGTAAGTTCAACCACAACGAAGCAGACCAAAGAAGATACCATTCGTAATATGGAAATGGTGACACAGGAGCGTGCTCAGATTATTCGTAATTATATACAGAAAATTGAGAATATTCTGACTGCATATAGTAGAGCGGGAGAGGTTACGGCGCTTCTTAAAAATCCTGAGGATAAACAGACAGTAGCAAATGCACAAAGCTTTACAGAGATTTTTTCCGGGGATGTAGAGAATCTGGAGGGTATCTATATTGACGATTGGGATACTCATGTATTAGCACATACAAATCCTGCTGTTGTTGGAATTACCATGAGGGAAGGAGATTCCTTGAAAGCCTTGCAGGATTCCATTTTATCTGCTGATGGTGTGTATAATACCGGAATTATTATTTCTCCTGCTAGTAAGCAACAGGTAGTGTCTATTTATCGTAAAGTTTTGAACGATAATGGACAACCGATAGGATTTGTTGGCGGTGCAGCTTATACGCAAGGACTGGTATCCGTACTTGACAACCTTAAATCCAGTGATTTGGAAAGCTCCAGATATTGTATGGTGGATGTCAAAAGCGGTCAATACATATTTGCAGAAGATAGCGAAAAAGTTGCCACAGTCGCAGAGGAAGAATATATACAAAAGCTCTGTGAAAAATATAAGGGACTGGAAGAGGATGACATAGGAAATATCAGGTATAATGAGGGAAAAGAATCCTATATTTCGACCTACTATTATATGGCTGATTATGGCTGGATATTCTTTCTTGATAATGCAGAGAATGAAGTGTATGCATCTACAAACAATCTAAAGATTGCTTTGGCTGTCATTAGTTTGATTGCCACAGTTGTAGTATGTGTATTAACATTATTGGTGGTAGGAAAGCTGACCCGTCCAATGCGAACCATTGAGGACAGTATTGTAGCGTTACAGAACTTAGATATTACGGAAAAGTATGAAAATGCCAATTATCAGAATCGAAAGGATGAGCTTGGCAGTATTTCAAAGGCCACAGAAAGTCTGGTACAATCTCTTCGTATGATTACAGGTACATTGCAGGATTGTTGCAGTGAATTGGAAAGTAAGGCGAGTGGTTTACATAACTTGTCTGCAGAACTTACGGACCGTGTAACGGATAATATTGCAACAACACAACAGCTTTCGGCAGCAATGGTATCAACCAGTGAAATTGTGGTGAATGCTAATAATGAAATTGACAACATAAATGGTGCAGTAGGAAAAATGCAGCAAAATATTACAGATTCTGTTAATGTAAGTGGAACAGTCATAAGTAGTGCAGTTTCCATGAAGGATCAGGCAGCAACTGCGTATAGAAATGGTCAGGACACATTGGAAAAAACAAAGATTTCCATTAAGGAAGCTTTAGAGAGTCTGAACAGCCTTGCTAAAATTGATGAAATGGCAGCAGAAATTCTGAATATTTCTGGTCAGACAAATCTTCTTTCTTTAAATGCATCTATTGAGGCGGCAAGAGCAGGAGAAGCTGGACGGGGATTTGCTGTAGTTGCAGAAGAGATTGGTACTTTAGCTGAAACATCAAAAGCAACTGCGTCTATTATTCAATCCCTTTGTCAAGAGGCGGATGTGAGTATTGCTGCTGTTAATAGTTGTTTTGAGTCCATTATCCATTTTATTGAACAGGATGTGATGGTTCAGTTTAAAGACTTTGTAGATAAGTCGACTTTGTATAGTGAAGAAGTAACATCCATAAAGTATCGTTTGGATAGTACAGACAGAGATATGAACAGCTTGTGTGATTCGGTTGGTCAAATATCTGATAACATGAGAGATGTTGGGTGTATTGCTAATGAAAATGCATCGGCTGTAGACGTGATTGTTGAAAAAACGGAAGATGTTTCGGATATTTCTATTCAAATTCAACGTCAGGCAGAGGAAAACAGAGCATTGGCAAAACAATTAGAAGAATTATTAGCTCAGTTTGAAAGATAAAGGTACTTACATTATTTGAAAAACTAATGGCATGGTTTAGGGGGATGTTTTGGATAAATATTCAATAAAAAATCTTACTGCGGAAGAGAAAGAAGCATTTTATCAATCAAAGTATGATTATTACAGGGTTTTTAATACCGGATTAATTATTGTTTCTGTTCTTGCTTATTTTTCATTTTTCTTTACGGATTGTGGTATTTTTGGAAGATTTGCAAAAGAAACGGTGATACCAAGGTTTATTATTGTTATTCCATTTATCATATATCTTATCCTGGAAAAAAGGGTGAGAAATTATAAGTTTATGGTGCTGGCAAGTTACGTGATGATTCACCTTATTATCATTTGTACAGATTGGTCTACCTTTCTGTTACCTGACCGACAGCATGCTATATCCGGAATGATTATTATGAATCTGATTTTTGTATGTGCAGGCTTTTGTGCTCCGTTTTCCTATAGCTTTGTTGCACATATGTTAATGCTTGTGGATATTGCAATTGCAAATGTATTCATTCATTATGATAATCTGCAGATGATGTATATGTTTAATATTCCTTGTATCGTAGCAATTTGTGTTATGCATTATATTATGCAGAATGTATACTTGGAACAATACATAACAAAGGGAAAACTGCAAAGTATGGCAGTGCTAGATCAGCTGACACAGGTGTATAATCGAAATATATTAAAAGAAATCAGTGATCCCGCTACTTTTGAATTAAGATTTTCTGAAAAGTACGATACCAGTATTTTGTTAATTGATATTGACTTTTTTAAAAAGGTAAATGATATGTATGGACACGAGGCGGGAGATAAGGTATTAATTGCTCTTGCGGGTGAATTAAAGAGTCTTGTAAGGGCTACTGACTATGTAATTCGCTGGGGTGGAGAGGAGTTTTTGATTTTTATGCCGGGATGTCCTATTGAGAATGCAATGGATTCAGCAGAACGGATTCGTAAAAATGTAGAGATTATGGATAACGGCGTGTGTTGTGTTACGATTTCCATTGGTGTTGCACCATATGAAGGTGGAGATTATCATGCGACAATCAAACGAGCTGATGATGCATTGTATCAGGCTAAGAATAATGGAAGAAATTGTATTGTTCAATATCAGGAAAATGATAACGGTTCTTGAAGAAGGAAGGTTATCATAGGATATAATAAGAAAGACAGGGGGTCAAAAGATGAATTACGAAATTAAAGGAGCTCCAATGCCTGTGGTGGAATGTACATTAGAGGCAGGAGAAAGTATCAAATGTGAAGGTGGATCCATGAGCTGGATGACACCTAATATGAAAATGGAGACTACCGGTGGCGGAATTGGAAAAATGTTTACCAAGGCACTTTCCGGTGAGAAGTTGTTCCAGAATATTTATACTGCACAGGGAGGACCGGGAACAATTGCATTTGCATCCAGTTTTCCCGGAAATATCGTTGCAATAGAATTAACACCTGGACATGATATTGTTTGTCAAAAATCATCTTATCTGGCATCTACGGCAGGTGTTGAATTGTCTATCTTCTTCCAAAAGAAAATCGGTGCAGGCTTCTTTGGTGGTGAAGGATTTATCATGCAAAGATTATCCGGAACCGGTCTTGTATTTCTTGAGATAGATGGAAGTACCCAGACAAAAGAGTTAGCTGCAGGAGAGCAGTTAATTGTGGATACAGGATATCTTGCATTAATGGATGCGTCCTGCTCGATTGATATTCAGACTGTTGGTGGCGTGAAAAATGCATTACTTGGTGGAGAGGGCTTATTTAATACTGTAGTAAGTGGACCTGGTAAGGTTACATTACAGTCAATGCCGGAATACCAGTTGGCTAATAGTATTAGAAAATATATTCCAACCCAAAGTAGTTAATATTTTGTAAAAAGATATATAAATTGATGGAAAACCAGGCTTGTCATGTCTGGTTTTTTCATTGCTACTTTCATAATTTGGCTGTATAATTAATATAGATTTTTGCAGTGATTTTTCATTGCTATTTTGGTAAGGTGATTAGAATTATGATATTGTATTTTGAGTATTAGGAGGGAGGAACCGTGAAGCAAATTTGTGATTATTGTGGGGGATATATTTCAGAAACAGATGAAAAATGTCCTAATTGCGGGGCTACAAATTCTCAATATAAAAGAACCGGAGATGGTGTTCCCAAAACCATTGAGGAACTAAAAGCATGGTATAAGGCTCATCATTTGCCACCTGAAGAGGAAACACGATTTTTTATTGGGAAAGATTATAAGGAACCAAAGGCTTTTGGTATTTATCAGGATGGAGAACGTTTCGTTGTATATAAGAATAAAGCAGATGGCTCCAGGGCAATCCGATATGATGGTGGAGATGAAGCTTATGCCGTCAATGAACTATATTTAAAATTAAAGGAAACAATTGCTGAACAAAAAGCCATGAATGGTAGAATTCGTAGCGGAAGCAAAATGAGCCGGGGAAAAGCAAAGGGGAATACTTTAGCCGGTACAATTTTGATATATAGTTTAGTTGCTGTTATGATTGGAATGATTGCTGCATTTAGTACATCCAATGGATATTATCGTTATAATAATCAACAGTACTATTATTTGGACGATGATTGGTACATATATGATGATTCAAGTTCCTCATGGCAGGAAACAAATGTTGATAGTGAGCTTTCGAATCATGCAGACGATTATTTTGAATCCGGTAGCTACTCTCCGGACTATGGTACCACTGATTTTGAGGATACCGGTTATTATTCGGATTGGGAGGAATCCCAAAATAGTGATGATTGGGACAGTGGTAGTGACTGGGATAGTGGAGACAGCTGGGATTCCGGCGTAAGTGACTGGAATAGTGATTGGTAATATAGAGAAACATGGGGGAATGAATCTCTAATGATCTGGCATATATGAAGAAATTGATATAGAAACAGGAGGGTTAAATGAACAATAATAAGAAGCGTAATGCTGTGATTGGTTTTCTCATTGTCTTTTTTGTTTTAGGTGCGATTTCACCGTTCCTAGCTTTTTTTGTAATTTTGTGTTTTGTGATAATAGGAAGAAAGAAAATAGGTGACAAACCATCCGGGAAAAAAGATGTGCAGTATGTTTTCAAAGGGAAAACACTGACAGAACCGGTTAAGAAGCAACAGGGGCTGGACCCCTCTATGAAAATGCATAAAGATAATACATATGATGAGAATAAAAAATCGGATTATCATGGTGTATCCAAAGAAAATAGAGACAGTTCTTATACTACAAGAGAATTGTATGAGGATATTGCCAATCGGAAAACGGATTATAGAGGCGTGAATAAAGATTTATTATAAAGTGGGAAGTATAGATGCTTGTGATGTGGTTAAATTATGTAAACCATTTGCGTAAATCTATCATATGAATATTTTATGTGGATATTTTATGTAAACCATTTGTGTGAATCTATCATATGAATGTTTTATGTAAACTTTTCGTGTTTGCTTTTATTCATATTTTTATGTAAATATTCTGAATTTGATATTATGTAAAATACTTATGTAAACAAATTATAATTAAATATTATCCGTATTTTATTACTATAAAAACAATATATAAGAATTATGTTGATTACTTATGTAAACTGATAGGTTTGATTATATTTACCGGTTTTACTATGAATAGTTATTAATTCTGTAATAGTGTTGAATATTATGTAATGAAATTATGTAAACTATGCTTCGAGGCACAGTATAATATACGATAAATCGCATTTTGTACAATACAGAATGAAATATAAATATACAGGGAGAGAAAAATGATATACAAATGTCCAAATTGTGGAGGTGCTTTAAAGTACGATCCCATTAGTAAAAAAATGATATGTGAATATTGTATCAGTTATTTTGAACCGGAAGAGATTTCGCAAAAGACTGAAAACAGCAAAGCAGTACAGGAAGAAACTGCTACGTCCAGTGAGGCAGCACAACTGAATGCAGATGATGATTATATGGAATGTAATATCTATAGTTGTACTTCCTGTGGTGGGGAGCTAATGGTAAATGGATTGGAAACCTCTACCTTTTGTGCTTATTGTGGACAGCCAACCATTGTATTTAACCGGGTGTCAAAGGAACTGAAACCCAAATACATCATTCCTTTTTCCGTAACAAAGGAATCTGCTATCAAGATGATTAGGGAAAAATTGAATTCCGGTTTTTTTGTTCCGGATGAAATTAAGAATTTTGAAACAGAACGAATCAAAGGAATATATATTCCCTATTGGTTGTGCGATATGGATTACAGCGATAAACAATCTTTAAAGGGAACTGTTGGTAGTGGAAAAAATGCACAAACCCGTTATTTTTACCGGGCAGCAAGGACCTCCTTTAAAAATATGACCTTAGATGCGTCAGAACGTTTAAGTGATGAAACCTCTCAGCGGTTAGAACCTTTTAATATGCATGAGTTGGTAGATTTTAATACCAGCTATATGTCAGGCTATTATGCTGACCGCTATGATGTGGACCAGGAAAAAATAAAACAGGTTGCTATAGTAAGGGGTAAGAATTTATTTGATATGGAAGTAAAACGAACCGTAAAGGCAAGTAATATTCAAATCCTTGACTGTAAACCGAAAATTGACATAAAAGAATTCAAATATGTATTATTGCCGGCGTGGTTTTTGACCTTTCGGTATGAAAATGAAGCCTATACTTTTTTAGTAAATGGTCAAACAGGAAAAGTAGTCGGAGGGGTTCCTTTTTATAAACAGAATGTTATTTTGTTGATTTCCATGATTAGTGCTATTTTGACATTTGTTTGTGCTCCTATTATCAAGTCGTTACTTTTAATGGATACAGATGATGTAGGAGATTTGATTGCTATTATTATTGTTGTCGGTGCGACGGCCCTTACTTCTGCTCTTAAACATTTTAAAAGAATAAAACAAAGTGTAGAGCTGTCAAAGTCAAAGGTGATGATGAATTTTGTAAAAGAAAGACAAGAGGGTGATTGATATGTGGATATTTGCATTTATTCTTGCGGCTTTTTTGTCGGTGAGCGTTACCATGTGGATTATTAGCAGAATGATTGATAAGTCCAATAATAAAGGTGATAGTAAGGCAGATTTTTTTACATTTGCCGGTGCTCCTTTGGTGATTGATGACAGGGAGGACAATAAGATGAAAAAAATACCGATTAGGTGATAGTATGATGTGGTTTTAGTACATATATATAATGGATATAAAATGAGATGGTATCGGGCTAGATTTCGTACCATCTTTTTCTTATATCCATTTATACAATATAATATTTTTATATTTGAAACATTTTCAGCTAAACTTGCGTCTATATATTAGAACCGCTTATAAAGCTGTTTACGTATACGGATTGTATTATAATACAAAATAAGCATTTTACCTAAGTTAAACGAAAGTTGAAGGAGTAAAAATGATAGATGCAAATTATTTAATTAAGAAAGCTAAATTAAAGGATGCAGATGCTTTTACGAAGCTTATGGAAGGGCATATGCAGCTAATGTATAAGACTGCAAGGTCTGTGCTTTATAATGACGAGGATATTGCAGATGCCATACAGGACACCATATTAACCTGTTGGGAAAAGATGGGTAGTTTAAGAAAGGATTGTTATTTCCGCACATGGCTTACGAAAATTCTTGTGAATAAGTGTAATGATATACTTCGTAAGAAACAAAATATCTCATTTTATGATGAAGTACCGGAGATTGAAGAATCCTATGCCTATGAATTTGAAAATGTGGAATGGAATGAGGCGTTAATGTCCTTAGATGAAAAGTACAGATTAGTTATTATTCTTTATTATGTAGAAGGCTTTAAGACAAGAGAAATCAGTGACATATTAGAAATTCCGGAAGCAACGGTACGGACAAGGTTATCCAGAGCAAGGGGTATGGTAGCGGATTTATATGATATTGCATTGTAAAAGAGGTTTTAGATAATATCTATTACCTAATAATAGTTAATTGATAGTTGGTTAAATTTTGAAAAGGAGAAGTATATGAAAGAAGATTATATTACAACTCATAGCACAATTGAACAATTAAAGGAAGAGGTAGAAATCCCTGAGATTGTAAAAAATCGTGCCGATGAAGCATTGAATAAGATAAAAAATGAAAATTGTGAGGTGATACAGATGCCAAATAAGAAATTATTCTGGGGAATGAGTAAAGTGGCCGCCTGTGCGGTAATTGGAATTCTTACCTGTGGCGTGATTACAGTAGGTGCTACTGCATATTATCAATGGAGCAAGGGCTTAGAGGATTATTATCAGGTTGAGGAAAAGGATAAGGTTAAAATCCAGGAATCGGGACTTGCAGATTTTCCTGATTTATCAGTAACCGATCAGGGCGTGACGGTAACATTGGAGGAAAGCGTAGTTGATAACTATTATGCTTATGTTACCTTGAAGGTAGAAGGATATGATGTGCCGGAAGGAATGCAGCCGGAGTTTGCTGTTTGTGAATACAGTATTGGGGATTATGAGGCAACCGGCTGTGGTATGGGATTTTATGATGGAACCATAATGGGAGAAGATGGAAAAGCAAAAATGGCAGACGGTTCTGAAATCCCTGTAGATGAGAATGGAATTTCAAAAACAGACTATACCATGG
>JBJENY010000041.1:0-3978 GCA_051880435.1 Lachnospiraceae bacterium
AACAGCACTATTTAATGTGAAGAATGAAGCATCATTTAATGTGCGGAACAACACTGTTATACCTTCCATGACTATTTCTTTTTCATTTTGCGTATATGTAACGTATCTGCTCTTTCCCAATTCCTTCGCCTCCTAAACCGGAAAATGATTCGTTATTCCTCTTCCGTACCATCTGCCTTATTTTGATCTTCATTTCAAGATTAATATCTTTTATATTAACTTCATCAATCATTTTTCCTTCTTTCTACAACTCCTTGTTGTCTATTTCATTATATTTTATCCTATACTCTTTTTCCTTGGGCAATTCCAAAGTCACATCACAGCCAATATCAATTTTTTCCTTCAAAGTAGTCACATATTCTGTGATATCTTTTATTTTTACAATCCAATTATTCACGTATTGTTGAACATATTTTCCCCGAATCCCAAGTTGAATAGAACGATACTCCAACGGATTCCCATATATATCCCTTTCCGGATCCCATTGTATGCGGATATCTGTTTTTTTTATCTGTTCTTTCCATTCTTCTTTAGATAAATTTGACTGCGGTTCATATTTTGCATACATGGCATTATTTACAAGAAAATCAAAAGCATCTCTTTTTATATCAATTGCCAATACTCTTTCCTGTCCGATTTTCTGTGCCCAGCCGCATCTATACATCATCCATAGAAATGATGGTTTAATCCATGTCATTCTATCCAGCTTAAAATAAGAACCAAATGTTCCTTTCGCTATTGCCTGCTCTGCAATTGCCGCATTATATGCCTGATATACTCTTATGGTTTCATTATTATATACTGCTCTGATTTTATGTTCATTCACTCCACTCATCCCTTTCCATCATAAAAATAAGTACAGCTGCCTATTTCCTCCTACTTTATCAACGCATCAACTGCCGCAACGGCCTGTTCGAAACGACTTACATAGTCACCGCTGATTGTCTGAAAGCAAAAACCATGTTCTCTGTAAAACACTTTTATCTGCTCACTATATTTGATGCGGTCTGCAGCAATCACTTCACTCCTGTCTCCGTCCTGTACCCAGGTTACATCCGGTTCCAAAAATAAAATCAAATCATAGGAATTCAGTGCCGCGATTGCATCTGCAAGCCTCGCATTATCTTCCAGTTTCTTATCCTTCAGAAAGCCCATGTAAAATCTTGTAATCAGACAATCCGTATCCTCAAACAACACTTTGTTGCTCTGCTGGATTAACCGCATTTCTTTCGCCTTATGTTCCAAAAGAATTCTTGTAAAATCCTCCGACAACATATAGATATCCGTTCCGGATAATTCTGATAAATCCCTTCCGACTTCCTCAAGATAATTCGTATTGTAATAATTCGCAAGATTGATTGTCAGCGTAGATTTTCCAACACTCTCCCCTCCAATTAACAGCACCTTTTTCACAAAATGGGACCGGACAATCTGGGGCATCCATTCCCAATGTCCGTATATATCCTCACGAATGGCAGTAGAATTATATTTTGTGCGTGGGAATACAACAAATGCGCTCTCCGGATAACACTGATTCCAAAAACTTTGCTCATCATAATCACTACCGCAAAAGACAACGTCAATTTTCTTTCCGATTTGCTGTTTTACATTTTCACAGTCAGACTTCCATAACTCCTCTGTATAGTCTGCTTTGTTGGTAAGTTTATCTTCAAGGGTTATAATCTTCACATTTCCTAAATGCTTTGTAAGCTGATATACCCAACGGATTTTCACTTTCACATCCACGTCACTTGCATGATTTCGATAGGATATAACGATAAACAATTCCTCACACAAAGCCGCTGCCTTTATCATGCATTCCAGATGTCCTAAATGTAAGGGATTAAATGCTCCTCCGTACATGCCTACATTATATTTTTTTCCATTTAACATAATGATTCCTCCTGAATCCCTGCATCCGACTTAGTTTCCTTCAACCATTTTACAAACATAATTACTGCATTTACCAAAAATACCGACCACATAATCAATACTGCTACACTTTCCCCTCCATTGAAAAATGCCGCAATCCACATAATCACGGATACAATATCTACTATAATCCATATTACCCATTGCTCCATAAAACGTTTTATCATTAAAATTTGAGCAATTACGGAAAATACTGTACTCATGCTGTCAACAATCGGCAGGTTTCCTCCCAATAATTTCAGTATGTAACTATAACCTAGCACTCCCACAACACTAACCAATGCTAAAATCACATCCTGCTTCCATGTCATTCGTTTCTTATACACTTCATTTTTTTCTTTATCCATATGCTTTATCCATGCCACCCATCCGATAATATTGGTTGGAAAATAATATAACAGATTCAGCATGACATCCCCATAATATTTCGCATTCCATGCAACAATAGCATAAAGCAATACATTGATTGTTCCGAAAAAATAATTCGACACCTTTCCCATACCGCACAAAATCACACAGGTAACTCCTGTCAGTGATGCAAGAATTCCGATTGCTGTATCTCCTAAATACAATGACACACCAAGGATGATGACATTGGCAAAAATAAGCCATATAATTTGCCATTTCTTCCAACCTGAAAATTCTCTTTTTAATACCTCAATTAATCTTTTCATCTGCCAACTCCCCTTTCTTCATAGATATCGTATATCAAATGCACTTCCATCCTCATTTGGAAATGTAATTAAACTTATCTCTTGTATCGAAAAAGCCTGGAGGGGCGATGTCCCACATTTCCCGTCATTTTCCCGGTATCCTCCAGTTTTTCTGAAATGGTTCTTCTAAATGCCGGTGCCAAAAGCTTTTCTCCAAGTATCTTTTCATATACCTGCTGTAATTCACTGATTGTAAATTCTTCCGGCATCATATGAAATACAATATCCGTATAATTGATTTTTCCACGCAGACGCCCGATTGCCTCCCCAATGATTTTTTCATGATCAAATGCCATCTTTAGCTCTTTGATATAATTTACATCCACCCATGTGGCATCTTTTATTTTTGCCTTTTTTGTATCCAGCAATGAAATATATGCACAACTGATTATCCTCATTCTGGGATCTCTGTTTACCTCGCCAAAGGTATATAATTGCTCACTATAAACATTTGTCAGTCCGGTTTTATTTTTCAATGTTCTTTGCAAAGTATCTTCTAAGGTTTCTCCTTCCAGAACAAATCCTCCCGGCAGACTATAACAATCCTTATATGGATAATCCTGCCGCTTAACAAGTAATACTTTTATCGACTGCTCATCTAATTTGCGGTAATTATCTGTATTATCTTTTTCAATCCCAAATATCACCGCATCTACAGTTACAGCAATGGGAGAAAACTGACTGGGATTATACTCTCGTAAAAAATCCTGTTCTTCTTTACAACACGGTTTGTATTTTTTCAAATTAACACCACCCTACTTATTATCATTTTGTTAATATCAAAATAATACAAAGATTATATTTTGTCAACAAAAAAATGAAGTATTTGTTAGGAATGAAAAATAGACAGTCATTAAGACTGTCTATCATTTTACCAGGAGTTAGTCACACTTCTCTCTCTCATAAGAAACAAATCTACTTTTATCCCTATCCTCTCCAAAAATCATTAATCTTCCGCATGCAGGACACCTATACATTTCATATGTTTCTCTTGGAATAGCTAACCAATCTATTTTATTATTTTCATCAGTCTTTTCTGATATTTCATCCCATAATTCATCCGAATAAACTATAAAACGTTTTTTATCAGGGCAGTTATGGTTATCCATATTTTGTCCACATTTACATATCCATCTCACAATACATTTACCTCACAACTTCTCCAGCAGAGCCTTAACCCCACCTTCTTTATATATATCCTTATAATAAGCAACTTCATCACGAATCAGTTCATCAATTACTTTCATGCCAAGCAATTCCACCGGTGCCTTATCATCTGTCATAAGATAATTACCGGGAACATATTCCGTCAGTTCAGAAGATACTTTTTGCA
>JBJENY010000042.1:0-3953 GCA_051880435.1 Lachnospiraceae bacterium
TCAATAATAATCTGCTTACCAAGTATGGATATCAAACCTTTGCAAGTACAGGGCAGCCTTTCGGTGCAGTCATCCCTCTTGCAGTTGTGGGAATTGTAATGAAGGTGTTTGGAATTGTTGTGTCAATCGTGATTGGAATCAGTCTTGGTGGACAACCCATTATTGGATTTAATATGGGTGCCGGTAATATAGACAGGGTAAAGGAAACCATACAATTAATAACAAAGCTGGTTCTTTTGGTGGGTTTGGTTGCATTTTTGATTTTTGAAATTGCTCCCGGAGCTGTTATTTCTCTGTTTGGAAACCATAATACCCCAGAGTATATGGAGTATGCAAGGTTATGCATCAGAATATTTTTAGGGGGAATTATCCTGACCTGTTATATTAAATCGGCATCCATTATTTTACAATCCATGGGAAACAGTGTGAAGTCAACCATATTGGCACTTCTTAGAGATGTTATTGTATTTGTTCCGGTATCTATTATGATTGCAATGATAACGAAAAATATAGTGACCATGCTTTGGGCAGCCATGATATCCGATGTGGTTTCTGCCATTTTTGGATTTGGGTTTGTTTCCACGGAGATTCATAAGATTGTAAAAATGTATGATGCAAAGGAAAAATTGAATATGTAAACGAATTGTGCTATCTATGTTTTTGCATGGAATAAATAGGATCGGTCTTTTTTGTGTGGGGGATTTTTTGCTAGTATGTATAAAAAGAAGATGATATACTGTAGATTACACGAAATACCGCTTATTTTTCTCATATTATGCATATTTTGCTGTGGATATCCTATTTAGATATGTAAGGTATTTCATCAAGGTGAACTTCATTTTTCGTTAAACAAAAAGAGGTGGCATGTGGAGAAACATCAAGGAAATAAAAAAATAGCATATTATCATCTGCCCGGCTTGTTTGAGTTTTTTGATTTGTATCAGGTTTTTCTTCCTTTGTTTCGCAGGCATCGGGAATATTTTTATGAATGGTGTGAGATAGGCTCCATTTATGGTGCCCCTGGGGATTGTATTTGGGGAGGAGGACGTGTTGGATTTGGTGATTGCGAGCCAAAGGAGGTTCTTGCCCTTATGAAGGAGTATGGGATTTCCGCAAGATTAACCTTTAGTAATTCCCTGCTTATAACAGAGCATCTTTCGGATCAGAAATGCAATGAACTTTGTGCATTGTTTGAGAAAAACAAAGAACCCGGCAATGGTGTGATTATTTATTCTGATTTGCTGCTTCATTATTTGGAATTGCATTATCCGGATTTTTATTTTGTTTCTTCTACCACCAAGGTTTTGACGGATTTTGAGGATTTTTTTCATGAAGTAAATCGGGATGATTTTCAGTACGTTGTACCGGATTTTCGATTGAATAAAAAATTTGAACAGTTAAATTCCCTTTCTCAATTCCAAAAGAATAAAGTAGAATTTTTGTGTAATGAATGTTGCTGGTTTGGATGTCAGGATAGGAAAGCCTGTTATGAAACAGTTAGTCGTAAAAATCTGGGAGAGGATTGTATGGAGCATAATTGTAAGGCTCCTGATTTATATCATGGATATCGTTTTTCAAAGGCAATGGAGAATCCCGGATTTATTGGTGTAGATGATATATTAAATGTATATTTACCAATGGGCTTTTCCAATTTTAAAATAGAAGGCCGTAGTCTTGGCAGTGCATTGATATTAGAATTTTTGTTGTATTATATGACAAAGCCGGAGTACCAATTACAGGTTAGAGAAGAAATTTACTTAGATAATATGTTGGATTTGTTTTGATATATGGGAAGGGGATTTGGTATGCTGATGATGTCAAAGACACTTGCTTGTTGTTTGATAACCTATATGGGATATAAAGCAATCAACAATGCAAAAGAGTAAATTCCTTTTGATTAATAAAAAAAGGGCTTAATCAATTAAGATTTTGCCCTTTTTTATAATTTCTTGGAAGCTTGATGACTTACATAAAATATTAGAAGGTATCCATTTCTTCACATATTTTTTTGAAATCGTACATATAAGTTACTGTCAAAACACGATTTGTTGTACTATTGTATGTAATCTCTACACAGTCATTATTTGCCTGGTTATAATAAATATAAATTCGATTCTTGTTATTATCGGCTCCTAAAATCTCAATAAAATTTTCATATTGATAGGTCATGTTATCGTGAACCTCTTTTTCACCCATACCAACCTGAATTCCATACATTGTATAATGCTTCTCGTTAATGAACACACCAAACTGCTTTCCATCCATATAAATGACAGAAACTCCTTCTGACATTCCTTTTGCAGTTAGCACTCCATTTTTTGAATACTGGACAATACTTGATGCAATCGCCGGCTGGTCCGTTAATTCAAAACCAATGGTAGACGCAATTTCTTTATCTGATTTTCGAAGCAATGCCGTTTCATCGGTTCCCTTAGGATAAATAATGGAAACAATGACTTTCCCTATAATTAATAGTAATCCGGCTGCAATTAACAAAAGGATAACGATCTTCACATAATTCGTTGCATTTGGTGCAACAGTAGTCCTTTCTTCGGGTATCTTTGCACTCTTAATAACTACCGGTTCATCATATTTGTTTTCTAGATCTGTCTTTGGACGGACATCCCATGGATTTGAATCTGCCGATTTATTATTAGCAACATTACTATTTTCACTATTTTTTAATTGTAATCCCATATATCCTCCTTGTGGTGCTTGTCACCATATTTCCTCTCATTTTGTGAACTTTGTGCTTTTAATTTTGCACGATAATACAACGAAACTAGTATATTTCTTTTATTTGAATTTAGCAACAGTTTTAGTTGATAAAATTAGGGAAGAAAATTTTTGTTAATTATGGAACAATGAGTCAGAAAATGTTATAATAACCAGAAAAATATAGGATTTTAGGAGATTTTACAAATGAAAGCTGTCTTACAAATTATGATATGCATGTTACTTGGATATTTTATAGGTGGGATTAATCCATCTTATATTTTTGCAAGAATAAAAGGTTTTGATATAAGAAGTAAAGGTTCCGGTAATGCAGGTGCCTCTAATGCAGTTATTACACTGGGAAAAGGGGTAGGTGTTTTTTGCGCAATTTTTGACATTTTTAAGGGCTATATGGCAGTGAAAATTGGTATGCGTATATATCCGCTTATTAAGGTTGCAGGAATTGTGACGGGTGTGTTTTGTATTATAGGACATATTTTGCCGGTGTTTATGAATTTCCGGGGTGGAAAAGGGCTGGCATCTCTTGGCGGGGTAGTATTAGCATATGATGCAAAGCTGTTTGTAATATTTGTAGCAATTGAATTAGTTCTTGTTTTGATTGTTGATTATATTTGTGTTGTTCCAATGAGTGGCTCTTTTCTATTTATGACAGCCCTTGGTTTTCGTGAAGGACTGATATGTGCCCTTTTATTTTTACCGGTGGTGTTAATTATTTGTAATAAACATATGGAAAACATCAGACGAATTAAGTATGGAGTGGAGGCGAGATTCAGTTATCTTTGGAACAAGGATGAAGAAGAACTTAGACTTCAGAACAACTGGGATTTGTTGACGGATGAACAGAGGGATTTGTTTGAAGAAAAGGCGTATATTTAGGCAGGGGGTCAGACCCCTTTCACAGAATGTTCACAATTTTGTACAGGGGGTCAGACCCCTTTCATAAAATGTTCACAAAGGAGAAAAATTATGTGGATGGTATTTGCTTTTTTGTCGGCGATATTTGCAGCACTTACTTCTATTTTGGCAAAAATTGGTATTGATGGGGTAAATTCCAATCTTGCCACAGCAATTCGTACGGTTGTTGTAGTTGTTATGGCATGGGGGATGGTATTTTTAACCAACGCACAAGGTGGTATTAATGAAATTAGTAAAAAGAGCTGGTTATTCCTAATTCTATCGGGCTTAGCAACAGGTGCTTCCTGGCTTTGTTACTATAA
>JBJENY010000043.1:0-20375 GCA_051880435.1 Lachnospiraceae bacterium
ATATGCAGCTGCTGCCGCAACCTCCGTGGCAGCTTTTTCATTCACAGACCACTCTACATAAATATTTCCCTTATTCTTCTTTGCTACAGTTTCCAAAACCTCTGTAGAAGGGGTTCCCGGATAGCCGGAAACAACATTAACACCTGCAGCAATTGCCCCAAGGGCAATTGCCTCATTTCCCATTAAAAACTCTTTCACTTGTTCTACCTCTGTTATTAATCATTTGCTATTCGTTCAAAAAATACAACGGATCCGGATTCCGTAAAGATATCCGTTTTAAATATATTGGATTCTCCCTTGAATACTAAGGTAACATCACAATCATTACCAATTTTAATACATGAATTCTTTTTATCTTTTTGCAAATAGACATTTTCTAACTCAATTCGTCCATGATATCCATCTCTAATTCGAATATTTAAATCTGCCTCTTCTCCCGGAATACCAACAATTGTAATATCACGATATACGGACTTATCCTTTACAACCTCAATGGTTCCATAGTGTTCAGATATCAGCTTTGTAACAGAAACACGGTTATCTTTACCTGCACGGTAAACCTTACGTCTTACAATGCCATGGGCAATTTCATTATATCGAATAATCTCATTTTGAATGTCTTCTGCGATTGCCTCGGCAATTTCATAGGAAGGTCTTGCAGTATAATATCCCTGTATCAAATCTACACCTAACTCAATTACTGTACGTAATTCATCTGTCGTTTCTACACCCTCTGCTAATGCCATAATTTTATTATCATGAGCAAATTCAATAATATCCTTTACAAAATGCTGTTTTTGAGGACTATTCTGGATTTCTGATAATAACATCCGGTCAATCTTTACATAATTCGGCATATAGCGAATCAGATTTGTTACATTAGAATACCCTGTACCATAATCATCAACAGCAGTTTCAATACCAAGCTTTGCATAGCTTTTCTTCATATCATTAAGCGCTTCATCACTTAGCTCTGTCTGCTCTGTAAGCTCTACAACTACTGTATCAGCATGTCGTTTTAATATATCCTCTAATTTAACTTCATCTTCCCCAATCAACCGGTTCCCGGGAATACTGTTAATAAACACCTTTCTTCCATTATTAAATTCCGAATTATTTTCAATTCTCTCTAACACATTAAAGAAGGTTGCTTTTTCCACATCATACAGTCTCTCAAAATACTCTGCATATTTTAAAACCTTTAGTGGAGACAGATACGGTGTGACATCCGCTCTCATTAACGCTTCATATGCATAAATATTACCTGTCTTTGCACTGACAATAGGCTGGAACTGATATAAAAATCTGTTCTCATCTAACAGCTGATTTACTATTTGTGCTTCCAACCGTTCTTCCGCTGTTAAATCACCACGCCGATTTAGTTTTTGTTCACTAACCTTATTACCATTTTTTTGGGAAACTGCATTACTAATCAAGTCTTCTAAATCAGACAAATTTATTACATCTGCAAATTTTTCACCTGTATATATTTCCAAACAGTACCCATTATCCCCTTTATTTTCCTCTGCTAATAACTCTAATAAAGCATTTTTCTCATTTAGAAATATTTCCTGATTACCATCCGGTAATGCCTGGGCAATAAAGAATTCGCCATTGCCAAGACAGCAGGAGGTTCCATTTGGAAATGCCACTTCCATACATTTTACAACCTTTTGAATTGCATGGTTACCGGCATCTCTTCCAAAATTGTCATTAATATATGTTAATCCCTTCATATCTACAGACAAAATTCCATAACAGGTAACATTACCCTCTAATAAAGTTTCTGCCTGACCTAAAAATCCCCTGTAATTATACAAACCGGTTAAAGAATCACGAATCTGACTGGACTGCAGCATCTGGTTCATCTGCTGCAAAACCTCAACTCTACGAAAACACTCCATACCATGCATCAGATTACGTAGCCATAATACATAGGTTTCATCATAAGATTTCGGTTCACTATAACTAATTACCGCATAGCCAAAACTTCGTTGTTCAAAGCAAAGAGGTGTAAAAATAAAAGCTTTTGCTTCCTCTCTGTCCTGATTTAAATCAGACAACAAATCATGACGATTAATTAACAATGAAAAATCAACACGATCCTGATTTTCTCCTTCTTTACAACAATGCAATGCCTGAATCATTTCGTCACTAAACTGTTCTGTTGCAATGGTATCAAGTGCCATTTGTTCAGGGTGTCTCCAGGCTTCATTCAAGCATAAATAAAAATCCTGGAATGGACGAATCTGATGCACATAAGAATAAATTGTTCGTATCAAATCCTCAAAGGTCATTTGCCCTAACAAATCATCCATCATATGATTGTACAAAGAATTAAAGCCTGCAGAAGAAATTGCAGTTTCCCATGTGGTACGACGTTTAATCTTTTGCATTTCTTCGCAATAGCTACATCCACAGCTTCCCCCAATAAACAAATCCACATTTGTTTTAAATTCTGTCATTTCCTCTCCATTAAGCAGAGCAATAATAGATTTTGCTGCATGGATACCACATTCTTTTGCCGGAATTGGTGCTGAAGTAAGGGGTACAGGACTCCTTCTTCCTTCTTCAATAGCATCATAACCAATTACTGCCACATCCTCCGGAACTCTTATTCCGTGAGAGGTAAGTGATTTTGCTACACCAATTGCCATACAATCATTGGCACACGCAATGGCCTGTGGCAGATTATCCCTGTCATTTGCCAGACGGTCTGCCATATTCTCACCGCTGGTATACCAAAAGTCCCCATAAAAGATTCTATTTTCATTCACTTCTAAATGATGTTCTTTCATACAATCTCTAAAGGCCTGTAAACGAATTTTTGAATGTATATGCCATTCTTTTCCTGTTAAAAAGGCAATATCTGTATAATGATGAACCTCTATTAAATGGGATATTAATTTTTTTACCGGATAATAATGATCTGTCATAATGGTAGGAAAATATTTACTTTCCTTATCAATACAAATAACAGGACCGTGAAATTCTGCTTTAATCTGATCCTCTACCCGTTCAATAACCCCGGGAGTCTGAATACAATCATTTAAAACAACTACACAATCCATGCTATCATAAGGAACTAAATTAAAAATATTAGATTCACCAATCTCACGACCGGAGCTTTCCTGATATTTCTGATACATTGAAAAAACACAAACATCATAATTTTGTACCAATGCAACGGAAAAGAAACCGGTTAAAAATTGTTCCTGATAATTCTCTTCTGCCTGCCCTAGTAATACGGCAATTTTCTTTCGTTTACCCATACAAATACCCCACTTGTTTAAATGCAAAAGCTGTTATTTATTTGTTCTGTTATAATATGCATAATTAATGATATTCTACCATATTATTACATTTCTAACAAGCCAAATGGCATAGAAAAAGGGAACCTTCAACCAGCAAGATTCCCTTGAAAAAAGTAAAAAAATAACAATATAAACAATAACTGTCTCCATTTTTTTAGAATCAAACCACATATTTACGCTACATGATTTAAAAAAATACACCTTTTACAAATATCTCGATGCCAATAAGAATCAAAATACAACCACCTAGTAATGTAGCCTTATTCGATAATTTCGTTCCAAATTTTTTCCCTAACATAAGACCTGCCATACAAATTGCGAAAGTAACAAATCCAATCATCAACCCACAAAACAGAGCCATAACAAGATTATAATCAGCAATTGTAAATCCTACAGATAAGGCATCAATAGAAGTTGCCACACCTTGAAGCAGTAAGGTTCCAATCCCAAGCTTCTTAAACTCTGCTTTCTCTTCTCCACCCTTTATGGCATCAAGAATCATATTGCCACCAATATACAGTAAAAGCAATAATGCAATCCAGGGAATAAACTTTTCAAAGAACTGAAAGGTTTCAACAATAGTATGAACACAAACCCAGCCAATCATTGGCATGATAAACTGAAAAAACGCATATACACCGGCAATTCCACACATACGGTGAGCTTTCATTTTATGGTCCTGCATTCCATTTGCTAACGAAACAGAAAATGCATCCATTGCCAAACCTACACCTAAACAAATGCTGTTAAATACAAACAAAAAATTGAAATTCATAGTTTTCTCCCTTTTTCATGATATTAGGTTTCGAAATCACATGTACATAATAAAAAAAAGAGACTTTGGATAGCAAAACGCCATCCCAAGTCTCATCATTTAAAATACTACCGGATGCATCGCATCAGTATGTCGATAGTATTATACATTCATCATGTACCGACTACTCCCCTGTGATAATTCAGTAATATAACACCATCCATAATAAATGTCAAATCATAAAATCAATTCAGAATCAATCCAGATTTTCTCCGTTAGATTCAATGCATTTCTTGTACCAGTAAAAGGAATCCTTTTTGCTACGGGAGAAATCACCGGTTCCATCATCATGGCGATTCACGTAAATAAAACCATACCTTTTTGCATATTGTCCTGTACCGGCACTAACCAAATCAATTGGTCCCCATGTAGTATAACCAATAAGCGGAACACCATCATCAATGGCTTCACCCATCGCCTTAATATGCTGTCTAAAATAATCAATACGATATGGATCATGGATAGAACCATCTTCTTCCACTGTATCAAATGCACCAAATCCATTTTCTACAACCATTAATGGTGTATCCGGGTATCTGTCATGTAATAAATTCAAGGTATAACGAAGTCCATCAGGATCAATCTGCCAGCCCCAGTCAGAAGCTTTCAGATAAGGGTTTTTCGCATTTTTTGTCATATTTCCCTGTGTCAGTTCAACATTTTCATCTACTGTTACACATCCACTCTGGTAATAAGAGAAGGTATAAAAATCTACTGTACCTTCTTTTAATATTGTTTTATCTTCTTCCGTAATAAACGAAGCATCTATTCCATGCTCCTTAAAGTAACGGAACATAAAGGAAGGATATGCACCACGAACCTGAACATCTCCGCAAAAATTATTTTTAAAATTATCCTCATCAAAAGCTGCCAGGATATCCTTTGGATTCGGAGTAAATGGATATACCGTAACATGGGCTATCATATTACCAATCATAAAATCCGGATTAATTTCATGACCGGCTTTTACTGCCAATGCACTTGCAACCAACTCATTATGCAATGCTTCAAAGGTTAATTGTGGTGTTGATTTTAATTGGTCCAAAGGAATTCTCTCTTCTGATTGAATGTCAGAAGGATCCATAAGTCCTAAGCCGTACAAATTACCAATTCCGCCTTCACCCATACAGGCAATATTAATTTCATTAAAGGTTAACCAATACTTAACTTTATCTTTGTATCTTTCAAAACAGGTTGTTGCATATTTTAAGAATAAATCAATCACTTTTCTATTAGAAAAGCCATTATACTTTACAACAATATTCCATGGAATTTCATAATGGCATAATGTTACTAATGGCTCAATACCATATTTTTTACACTCATCAAATACACTGTCATAAAATGCTAATCCTGCTTCATTAGGCTTTTCATCATCTCCATTTGGAAAAATTCTACCCCAATTAATTGATAATCGAAAACACTTAAATCCCATCTTTGCAAATAACGCAATATCCTCTTTGTAACGATGATAAAAATCAATTGCCTCATGACTGGGATAAAAAGCTGTTTCATCCGGCTTTGGCAAAAATGTCCTTGGTGTATTTACATCTCCACCTAACAGCATATCCGGAACACAAAGTCCTTTTCCATCTTCTAAATATGCACCCTCACATTGATTGGCGGCTACTGCTCCTCCCCACAAAAAATCTTTCGGAAAACTCATACATACCTCCTAATATACATAATGATTAATCATTGATTCATCTCATTATTTTTTATCAACATTTTTATTTTTTATCATCATTTTGATTTACTTTAACCACAGTCAAATACCACTTAATAATAGCAATTCCTATGATGATAATATATCCAACAACACTTAACACATCCGGCATTTGATGCAAAAAGAAAAAACCTAAAGCCGCTGAAAAAATTACAATGGAAAAATCATAAACGGATATTTCTTTTGCCGGTGCATAAGCATATGCCTTTGTGATACAAATCTGTCCAAAAGCCGCCGAAACTCCGGTCATAATTAAACACAACCATTGTATTTCTGACATTGGTTCATAGTTTAGTATGAGATTCGGTGTTAACATCAGGGTTGTAAAACCAGAGAAAAATGCAACAATAATCATTCCTTTTTCTCCCCGCATACTTAACTTTCTTACATATGCATAAGCAAGCCCTGCACCCAATCCACCTAGTACTCCTGCCAATGCAGGAATCACATCAAAATGAAAGGAAGGTTTTACAACAAATAAAGCCCCGGCAAAAGCCACAAATACAGAAATCCATTCTAATCTGTTTGCTACCTCACCTAATACAAACAAAGAAAAAATAATAGCAAAAAAGGGCGATAATTTGTTTAACATGGAAGCATCCGATATTGCCATATGGTCCACTGCATAAAAATTACATACCATAGCAAGACCTCCTGCAATAGAACGAACCAACAGATATTTTGTATTTCCCTGACCGATTTTAAATGGTGTTTTCGTTTTCATCAAACTAAACACCGCTATTACCAATGCAAAAAAATTCCGAAAAAAACATTTTTGCAGTGTAGGCACATCACCGGATAAACGAATAAACAAATTCATTACTGCAAAACAAAATGCTGAGCAAATAATAAACAAAATACCTAATGTGTTGTTTGATTTTTTCTGTTTCAATGTTAAGCCTTCTTCCTACCTGTAATATGTAAAATATCTTATTCTTTATCCTTTTCTTTGTTGTAATATGCTTCAATTTGTTCTCTGGCATTTAAAAACAATGCAACCAACTCCGGATCAAAATCCGAACCGGCACCTTCTTCTATTATTTTAAAGCATGTATCAATTGGCATTGCATCACGATATACTCTTTTGGCAGAAATCGCATCAAATACATCTGCAATTGCCATTATTCTCGCATGCAGCGGAATTTCCTCTCCCTTTAAGCCTTCCGGATATCCTTTTCCATTCCATTTTTCATGATGGAATCTTGCCACCTCATATGCAATTTTCTGATATTCCGGCTCATCCAAATCCGAAAAAGTAACCTGAATAATCTCTCCTCCTGTAGCAGCATGTTTTTTCATAATATCATACTCTTCATTGGTTAATTTTCCGGGTTTTTGTAAAATATAATCCGGAGTGGAAATTTTACCTATATCATGCATAGGTGCTGCGTTTTTAATGTTCTCCATATAGTCCTTCGTGAGAATAGCCGCATATTTAGGCTGTTTACTCATTTGTTTTAAAATTATTTTCACATAACCTCTTGTTCTTTTAATATGACCACCGGTACTATTATCACGATTTTCAACTAAGGTTGCAAAGCCTGTAACCATGTCATTGTTATATACTTCAATTCTTCTAATTGCCGGATCTTCAAAGTTAATATATAAACCTATAATCGTTAGTGCCGGAACAATTGACGATATTAGTAATTCCGGTAGGATTAGCTGGGCAACTAAAATGAAAAAACAAATAATAATAAAAGACAAAATCGTTGTCATTTTACGTTTCTCTATTGTTCTGTGTTTCCATATAATGAGTCCAATAATCATAAGAAAATGAAGAAAAACAGAGGCGTAACAAACAATAACCGAATTTCCAAAGGAATAATTCGTTACTTTTCCTTCAACAAAATATAAATCCTTTATAAATAAAAAAATCAAAAACAAAGAAACAATCCCGGGCATAAGACCCAAAAGCAACTGTTTCTTATTTGCAATCCCTATTGTTTGATTCACCATATATACAAAAATATTAGCAGATACACCATTCATAAAAACAAAAAACAAACAGTGAAATAATAAATTCAACCATTCAGGAACAATATCTAAATGATTTACAGTCCAGGCTGTTACACCATCAAATATAATCGCCCAGGGAACCGTTATTAACAACGCATCAAAATATCGATTACAAGATATTTTTCTATCATAGGTTCCCTTAATATAAGCCACAACAATATACAAGACTATTAAAAGACATCCTAACTGTAATTTAAATTCGAACATTTTTCTCCTATCTCCAATCAGTCACATAACAATTAAAATAAACATTTCCATCTGATACGCTAATATTATACTACTTTTTTTTAAAATAAATATATATTTTGTGATGTATTTTTATCATCAGACCTTTATACCGGGGAATATGAATCTTTTCCTTTCTCTTCATCAAATGTTTTAATAATCTTTAACATTTTGGTAAAATTAATTCCCGCACGAACTAATTCATCAACAATAATGGCAAGAAACACACCTGTTATTCCCAAATGGAACACATATACAAACAAGGATGCACAACCAATAATAAATATGGTTCCAAAAATTTGTGTATAGAACATCCACTTTGTATTTCCGCTTCCCCTAATACCATTACCAATAATAATATTCGCCGACTTTCCATACAAATTAACACACATCAAAATCAAATATAGCCCACAGGATTGTATGATAGTATTATCTGTTGTAAATAATCCAATAATTTGCTCCGGAATTCCGATACAAATCAAAAGAATACTAAATGCAATCAACACACATAAAGAATATGCAATTACACAAACACCTTTATATTGTTTTACATCCTTCTTACCTGTAGCTTCTCCGGTTAACGTCATGGTACCATTTCCAATTGCACCAATAATCACAACAACAATTACTTCGATACCAAAAATAATAGAATAAATACCTGCTGCCATTTCATTTATGGAATTCAAAATACGTATTAACATCAAGTTTCCAAAATTCCATGCAAAGTCTTCAAATGCAGTATTAATTCCTAATTTCGCAGAAACAAGAAAGGGTTTCATTTTTGCCCTGCAAACAGCCCGAAAGCTTGGTCTTGTAGGTAGTTTTTTACTGGTTACAAAAATATACAATGCATATAAACAACCGGCGTATTCTGCTATTGTCGTTGCAATGGCAGCCCCTTTCAGACCCATGGCAGGCAAACCAAATTTACCAAATATGAGAACCCAGTCTAAAAACATATTGAGTCCCGCACGAACGATTCCATAATATATTAGTGGTTTTGTATAATTTGATGTTTGCATAATAACCATACTGGATGCTTCAAGCCCAACTACAAGGAAAACAGGAGCAAAGTATTTTGTATATTCCAGACACATTGGCATTACATTTTCAGATACTCCCATTAAGGAATAAACATATTTGCCACAAAATGTCCAAAAGAAAAACAATAAAATAGGAATGACGTTATTCCATTTTAACATCGCAGCTGCATATTCTTCTATTTTATCTGTGTTTCCCGCACCAACTCCCTGACTAATCATAATGGAAGCACCAACAACCAAAGAAAAACAAAAAGACATGGTTGTCCAAACAGGAGAATTCACATTTCCAATTGCACTCATATAAAGACTATTCACATGTCCTAAAAAAATACGATCTATCATCATTTGTAATTCAGATATCAAATTACTTAAAATAATAGGTACTGCAATAATAAGTAACCTTTTTAAAAAATTCTGATAGGTTTGCACATTTATCTTCTGCATCATCTTACCTCATTTAATTCTTTACATAACACAAAACCATATCATAAAATAAAGCCTGTATAAAAGCAACAAAATTCCGTAACTAAAGACTTTCTTTCATTACGGAATCTGTATCATAACACTAAATCATAAATTTTTCAAATTCTTCTTTTGGAAGAGGTTTTGAATAATAATAGCCTTGAATATAATCACCACCCAAAGATGCGATTCTCTCTGCCTGCTCCTTTGTTTCCACACCCTCTGAAACTGTTTTAAGCTTCATCATTTGTGCCAGCTGCATAGAAAAACCTAATATACTTCGACTTGACTCCGGATTATCCCTTTGAATGATACTCATATCAAGCTTCAACACATCAATATCTAATTCATTTAATGCAATCATTGACGAATATCCGGAACCAAAATCATCTAATTCCACAACAATTCCTGCAGCATGGAATTTATGGATTGTTTCTGCTATACGCTGTGGATTTTCAGAATAAGACGATTCCGTAATCTCCACGTGTAATAAGGAATGGTCTACCTGATAGTGATCCGCAATGGCAATCACGCTTTCTGCCAACAGTGGGTCTTCAAAATCTCTTCGTGATACATTAACAGAAATTGGAACAAGCTCTAGTCCCCTATTCTTCCAATTTTGAAGATTTCTGCATACTTCCTTCCAGACAAAATAATCCAATTTTTTTATAAATCCATTTCTTTCAAATATAGGGATAAATTCTGCCGGATTCATAAAACCAATTTCCGGATGCAGCCAACGTATTAATGCTTCTGCTCCATTCACTTTTTCCTGTTGCACATTAAACTTTGGTTGATAATATATAACAAACTGATTGTTGATTAATGCATCCTCTGCACTCTCTGCAATTCGTCTTTGTAACAATAAATCTTTTCTCAATTCATCATCATACTCTGCGAGATAAACACCATATACATCTTTTATTTTAGAAATTGCAAGCAAGCCACGGTCATACATTCCCTGAGGCTGTAAATTGCTATGTTTACGAACACGATAATACCCATGCTTTATGACAACATTTTGAATCGGAAATTTAAGATTCACACGTTTTTCTTTTAGGTTTGTTAAAAATGCATCAAAATTTTCTGCTTTAATCAGACCTGCAAACTTATCCCCTTCTATCCTGCCGCAAAACAAATAATACTCCAATTTATGCCGGAAGTTTGCCAGTATTTTTAAAATTTCATCTCCAACCTCAATTCCATAATTTTCATTAATTACCTTAAGGCCAATAATATCCGTTACAAACATAATATATTCTTCCTCAGGATTTTTCTGAATTTGCTGTTCTACACGCTGATAAAAGAATTCCTTTGTGTATACTCCTGTTAAAGAATCCTTTTCTAAATAATGTAAAAATGTAGTTGACTCACGTAAATGAATCAGGCTGTTTACACGGTTTAAAATCACATCCCCATTGTATGGTTTTAAAACAAAATCAGAAGCTCCTAATTCCAAACACTTTACTTCAATCGTATCTTTTTTTGAAAAATCAGATGTACCTGTTAATACAATAATCGGAATATTAGAATATTGACGAACTGCTTTCATTTTTTTAATTAATTCATAGCCATCCATAACCGGCATGCATAAATCCGTCATCACTAAAGCGATTTCATCATATGAGGTTCCGAGAATTGTCAAAGCTTCCTCCCCATTGGTAGCCGTAACAACTTCATATTTAGTGCTTAATATATCCTTTAACAGTTCCCGTCCCAAATTACTGTCTTCAACAATCAATATTTTTCGTCCTGACTGATAATAATTATAATCCCTTGCTTTTTCCGCACTTACATCAGCAAAACCAATAACGGCATGTTTTAATTCTCCAATACCATCCAAATTAGCAATTTTAAACCGGAACACATATTCTCTTCCATTACGTTCCAAACGATATTCATGAGAAAAAGCCCTGACATCCATTAACTGCTCTTTCAGAAATTCATATCGTGTTACTCTTGTAAGTTCCTCCTTGTCCTTTTCTGAAACTACTGTTTGAATATATCGATCCATTGCATCTTCATAAGAAGGACCTGTTCGCAAATAATCTCCTAAAAGATTTTCTATCACTTCATTCATACGATAAGCTTCAATTATATCCTTTTCAAAATCCACATAATAGATAGCTCCATAATTCTCGCTTAACCCCTTTAGTAACTCATCAAAGCCAACTACCTTCTCAAAATTTCCCTGCATAATTATCTCCCCTGTTCTATGCGTTCTCTAAATTCTGTCTCAGCCATTGGTCGTCCATATAAAAATCCCTGTATCATCATGCAGCCATTGGACTTTAAAAATGCTGCCTGTTCTGTTGTTTCTACACCTTCCGCTATTAATTTTTTTCCTAAGGAATGAATCATATGTATCATATGGGATACAATTATTTCATCATCTTTATTCTGTCCCCCTACTCCATCAATAATGCTCTTATCAAGTTTAACAATATCAGCCGCCATGTCTTTTAACATCTTCAATGACGAAAAACCACTACCAAAATCATCCATAGCCAAACGGATACCTAATGCATGCATTCTTTGTTCAAATTTCGTTAGCGCCTCCAAATCTTCTTCATCATAAGATTCTGTAATCTCTATCTCCAGATATGAAGGATTAACCTGATAAATACGAACAATCTCTTCTACTTTGTCTGCAAATCTTGGGTCCCGCAAATGTCTTCTGGAAAAATTACTAGATACACATACCGGTGTCAATCCATCTCGTTCCCATTTTTTAATATGCTGACATACGGTTTCAAATACATAATAATCAATTTCGGTAATCAGGCCATTTTTCTCAATAATCGGAACAAATTCTGCCGGAGAAATCATTCGACCTTCTTTGTTCCAACGAACTAATGCTTCTGCACCACACAGAATATAATTATCATCCTCTAAAAGCATAACCTTTGGCTGATAATAAACAAGAAACTCCCGATTTTCTATTGCATCCGGTATACTGTCCTCCAGCTGACGAAGTTTAATAATGTCTGCCTTCATTTCATCCTGAAAACAAATGATATCTGAATTTCGATTTGCTTTTGCCATATTCAATGCAAAAGAACTGTTATTCATCACGGCATCCGGTCCATCTCCAATTTGAATGTTATAATAGCCAACCCGACTATCAATCTTGACAAATTCAAATCTGTCACCCGGTAAAATAATCTCTACACATAATTCTTTTAAAAAGGTCAATAAATCATCTTCTCGTTCCTTTTCAATAACAACAAAAAAATTGTCCCCGCCTAATCTACAAACACATCCCGTTCTTCCCACAAAATCCTTTATCTTTGTTGCATAGGTTTTCAAAATCTGATTGCCCTGCTTATTCCCATAAAACTCATTAAAAAGCTTCATGTTCTTTATATTAATAAAGTTAGAGGAATATTGCGATAACTTTCCTGCTTCTAACAACCTTCCCATAAAAATAAAAAGCTGTTCCTCATTTGCCACACCCGTAAGCTTATCTATAAAAGACACTTCAAAAAGCTGCCGCAGCACTTTTGTTCTTCCGTATATAAAATATAACATTTTGGCAAGGAAAGCAAAATCTGCTTCCTTTTCTTCATCCCAGGAGTCATATTCTGAAACCGCTGCTGTTACCTTGACTAATCCTCCATTATCCAGATGATAAAAAATCTCCCTTTGTTTTTCGATTAAAGGAGCCTCTCCTTCTTTAAAAAGAACAATTTTTGTCTTTTGGCTTGGATTCATTTTATTTTCATATAAAATTTCAGACTGATAAAATACAAAATTACAGGCTTTCGCTAATTGCGGAACATATTGATCAAACAATTCACTAATCACCTGTTCATTACGTTCACCTTCCGGTATGCTATTAAAAAACTCTTGAAATATACTACTAACTAATTTACTCATTTGCCGCTCCGTTATCTTTCCAATAGAATATCAAAACATTCTGTAAGAATATCATAACATCCTATACGATCAATACTCTGTATGAATATCAAAATACTCTATAATGAATGATAAAAAATTATAATTGTTATTATAACATATTTATAATTTTTATGCATTTATTATTTATAAATATTTAGAAAATTATATAAATTTATTCTATCTATCTTATCTCTCTCATTCATATCATTATGCATAAATTATAGCATTCCTTTCTTTTTCCCGCTGTTACTGTTATTTTTCATTATTATTTCATTTATAATGTTCTTTCTTGCTAAAATTATTTATTACGCTTTCTTAATTGAATTTACTTGCACACTTTGTTATTCATTTTATTTGATATACTTTCTTATTTTTCTTGCTACACTTTCTTATTAATTTTACTTGTTACACTTTATCCTTTTTGAGACATATTTTAAACTTATGAAATTATCCAACATTACGTTTTATTACTATAAATCAAAACAATAATGTGTACTAAAAAAAATACGATATTATGTTTGATTTTTCTGAAAAATGTGATAGTATAAACTCCGGTTTTTGCTCTATTATCCACGTACTTAGACTTTAATAATCCGACGTAATTATTACAATAAGTACCATAATTTTATGTGAGGTGACAAATAATGATTTTTTTCAAAAACAATGGTTTAGGTATTTGTTTATGTACAGGTATCGCTGCTGTAGCAACATTTCTAGGAGGACTATCAATTGGAAGCTTTTCCCTGGAAGTAATTGGTGCTCCTGTATTTGCAATTTTAATAGGAATGTTAATTACACTTTTTGTTCCAACCCTTGCCGAACAGCAAATTTTAAAAGACGGCATTAAATTCACATCAAAAAAAATTTTACAATGGGCTGTTATTATTTTAGGTTTTTCTCTTAATCTAGGTACGATTGCGAAAGTTGGAACGCAAAGTCTTCCGGTTATTATCAGCACAATTTCTACATCTTTAATCGTAGCTTTCATTATGAGTAAGGTGTTGCATATGGATAGTAAAACCTCCACATTAATTGGTGTTGGTTCTTCCATTTGTGGTGGTTCCGCAATTGCAGCTACAGCACCGGTAATAGAAGCGGATGATGAAGAAATCGCCCAGTCAATTTCAGTCATCTTTTTATTCAACGTTCTCGCAGCATTGATTTTCCCCACATTTGGACATGCTATAGGAATGGGCTCTGAAGGTTTTGCGATTTTTGCAGGAACTGCCGTGAATGATACTTCATCTGTAACTGCTGCTGCATCAACTGCAGAAGGAATTTATGGATGTAATGAAATTCTTTCTACTGCAGTAACAGTAAAGCTAACCCGTACTTTAGCAATTATTCCAATTACTTTAGTTCTAGCATTTATAAAAATGCACCAGGCAAAAAAAGACGGAAATGCAAAAAACAATTTCTCATTTAAGAAAATCTTTCCATGGTTTATTTTATTCTTCATTGGTGCGTCCATTATTACTACTATTGTTGGACTTATGCCGGAAACTTCCTTTACAACCATTTATTCAGATTCCTTTGTAAAGGCAATGAAATGGCTTGCTAAATTTTTTATTGCCATGGCAATGTGTGCAATCGGCTTGAATACAAATATTGTTCAGTTAATTAAAAAAGGTGGCAAACCAATTGCCATGGGTGGTTGCTGTTGGATTATGATTACATTCGTTTCTATTTTAGTACAAAGAATGACTAACATTTATTTTACTAATTTATAATAAATATTAAATGATTGGATTTGCTAATTTTGTCGAACTGTGTCACAACAAAAAACAAAGCGTCTGGCCTTTAAATCGGGTCAGACTTTTTTGTTTTCTTTTTTTACGCCAAGTATAAAACATCAGTGTACGTAAAAAAACAGGAAACCAGTAAAACTGATTTCCTGTTAATATCATCTTATATCATTTAAAGTATGCTAAGAATTAAAGCTGTGGACCAGCTGCAACTAAAGCCTTACCAGCTTCATTTGTCTCATACTTCTTGAAGTTCTTAACAAATCTCTCAGCCAAATCCTTAGCCTTTGTTTCCCACTCTGTAGGATCAGCATAAGTATCACGAGGATCAAGAATTGTAGGATCTACACCTGGAAGCTCAGTTGGAACTTCGAAATCAAACATAGGAATCTTCTTTGTAGGAGCATTGTTAATATCACCATTTAAGATAGCATCAATAATTCCACGAGTATCCTTAATTGTGATACGCTTACCTGTACCATTCCATCCTGTATTTACAAGATATGCCTTAGCACCACTCTTCTCCATCTTCTTAACAAGCTCTTCACCATACTTTGTTGGATGTAACTCTAAGAATGCCTGACCGAAACATGCTGAGAATGTAGGTGTTGGCTCTGTAATTCCACGCTCTGTACCAGCAAGCTTAGCAGTAAATCCTGAAAGGAAGTAATACTGTGTCTGCTCTGGTGTTAAGATAGAAACCGGAGGAAGTACACCAAATGCATCTGCTGATAAGAAGATTACATTCTTAGCTGCAGGACCTGAAGAAACACCATTTACCTTTGAAGCAATGTTATCGATATGGTCGATTGGATAAGAAACACGGGTATTCTCTGTTACGCTCTTATCATCAAAATCAATCTTTCCATCTTCTGCAACAGTTACGTTCTCTAATAATGCATTTCTCTTAATCGCATTGTAAATATCCGGCTCAGATTCTTTGTCAAGACCGATAACCTTAGCATAACAACCACCTTCGAAGTTGAATACACCGTTGTCATCCCAACCATGCTCATCATCACCAATCAATAATCTCTTTGGATCTGTAGAAAGTGTTGTCTTACCTGTTCCTGATAAACCGAAGAAGATTGCTGTATTCTTACCT
Organism: Lachnospiraceae bacterium; assembly: GCA_051880435.1. GTDB lineage: Bacteria > Bacillota > Clostridia > Lachnospirales > Lachnospiraceae > CAG-590. The sequence goes on from JBJENY010000043.1 coordinate 16,354, forward strand.
TCCATATCAGTGTTTGCTGAACAGTGCATTGAAGCAATACCCTTAAGTGGTAAGTAGTAGTTCATCATAGAGAACATACCCTTCTTCATCTCTCCACCATACCATGTATTAATGATAACCTGCTCACGACTTGTAATATTGAAAGCAACACATGTTTCTGAGTTAAGACCTAATTCTTTGTAATTCTCAACTTTAGCCTTAGAAGCATTGTACACTACAAAATCAGGCTCGAATGTTTCAAGCTCTTCATCTGTAGGAATAATGAACATGTTCTTTACAAAGTGAGCCTGCCAAGCAACCTCAACGATGAAACGAACTGCCATACGTGTATCTTTGTTAGCACCACAGAAAGCATCTACAACAAAAAGTCTCTTATTGCAAAGCTCATTCTTTGCGATATCCTTAACTGTTGCCCATACATCCTCAGACATACGATGGTTATCGTTAGGATATTCAGCTGAATCCCACCATACTGTGTTCTCTGAATTCTCATCAACTACAATATACTTATCTTTAGGAGAACGACCTGTGTAGATACCTGTCATAACGTTAACGGTATCTAACTCTGTGTTCTGTCCTACTTCAAAACCTTCGTTTGATGCCTTTGTTTCTTCTTCAAATAACATCTCGAATGAAGGATTGTGTACGATTTCAGTTGTGCCAGTAATACCATACTTAGTTAAATCGATGTTTGCCATTAAAATTTACCTCTCTTCTTTTCATTTGTTGTGTTATGCACACTTCAAAAACACGGAAAGCAAATACTGATTCCATCTGCTAAATGATTCTATGCACAAAAACACATATAAATATTACCAAACTATAAAATTTTGTCAATATCGAAGATAAGGAAAATCACTTTATTTTGTAAGATTTTACATAAAATAAACAGAAAATAAAGAATGACTTTACTGTTTCATGTTATCAACTTTTCAGAATAAAAGAATCACCATCTTAACAGCATCAGTACCAGTAATAAAATGTAAAGAAGCCGAACAATCATGGTCTAATGAATGTCCGACTTCACGCGGGGGAGAATATATAAATCGATGCCGAATGCATCTACGTAGTTTTTAGTCGAAGCTATCTGTGTCCCAACCCCAAGCATTATTACTTTTATCAAAACTCAGCAGCTTCATTTGATAGATTTATCTTACCCTATATTTGTGAAAAAAATATGTTTTAAATCTTAAGAGAATGTGAACACATTCCATATTCTCCTCATTTATCTGTTTTATCATTTATCTGCAAAAAGCAGATAGCTGAAAAATTTACTTTTGATTATCTTCTTCACTTGTTTCAGTAACAGATGAAGAATTACTATCTTTCTGTTTGTTACTTTCCTCTCCTACACCTAAACCTGCCAGCTTACTACCTGCAAAGCTGGAAATCAAAACTGCAGGATCAATTCCTAAGCTGTCACCAATTCCATCAATCACCTGTTTAAATGACTTAGTAACATCTTCCGTCAAACGGGCTGTATTTCCTGATCCATACATGGTAATCTTATCGATACTGCCAAGAGGCTGTGCAATTGCCTCTGCAACCTGTGGATACATATTACAAAGCATCTCAATAATCGCTGCCTCTCCATATTTTTGCATGGCATCAGCTTTTTTATCAATACCGGCAGCCTCTGCTTCTGCCTTTGCCTGAATGGCTGCTGCTTCTGCTTCACCCTTGGCACGAATACCGGCAGCTTCTGCTTCTGCTTTTGCCTGGATAGCCGCTGCTTCCTGTTCCATTGCATACTTGGCTGCTTCTGCCTGGATTCGTTTTGCTTCTGCTTCCTGTGACAACTCATACTTCTTAGCCTCAGCTTCCTTCATACGTTTGTACAAGGCTACATCTGCCATCTGCTGCTGACGGTATTTTTCAGCATCTGCCTGTTTCTTGATTTCAGCATCCAAAGCCTGTTCACGAACCTGAACCTCTTTTTGCTTTAATTCAACCTCTTTATCCTGACGGGCAATATCAGCTTCTGTTTTTGTTACCTCGATTGTCTTTCTCTGTGCTTCCTTTTGAATCTCATAAGCCGCATCTGCTTCTGCCTTCTTTGTATCCTCAGTAGTCTTTAACTCTGCACGCTTAATTGACAACTCATTTTGCTTAATTGCAATTTCTGTATCTGCCTGTACCTTGGCATCATTTGCCTCCTTGGCAGCCTGTGCCTGTGCAATGGCAACATCACGGTCAGCATTTGCTTTTGCAATACTGGCACTTTTCTGAATTGCCGCCATATTATCCTGACCTAAAGCAATAATCAAATCATTCTGATCTTCTACATGCTGAATATTGCAGGAAATGATATCAATACCTAAACTATTCATATCTCTTTGGGCCTTTTCCTGCACCTGATCACCAAAGGCCTTTCGGTCATTACACAAATCCTTTAATGTGATAGTACCAATAATTTCACGCATATTACCTTGCAGGGAATCCACTAAAGCTTCAATAATCTGAGGCTCTTTCATATTCAGGAAGTTTTTCATTGCAAGCTGAAGACCTTCCTTATCTGTACGAATCTTTACTTTTGCTACTGCATCAATGTTAACACCAATAAAATCTGCCGTTGGAACAAAATCTCCGGTTTTAATATCAATGGAAATCTGTTTAATGGTAAGCTCATCCTTTCTCTCAAAGAACGGTAATTTCAGTCCGGCGCGACCTATCAGTATTTTCGGTTCTTTCCGAAAACCGGAAATGATAAATGCCTTATCCGGTGGTGATTTTACATAGCTTGTACATACTACCACAATGAATAAGACAACAATTAATAATGCTCCTCCTACATAAATATAACTTAACATGCTTCGTCCTCCTTTTCTTTTGTAACGTTTGTTTATGTTGCATCTGCCACTATGTACTTTTGAAAATAAAACACCTAATTTTGACAATTTTTATTTCCACAATCACAGAAGCATTTATTATATTAATTTAACAGATTCAAAAATCCCGGTAAACACTCATATGTAACCTTCCGTACTTCTCCACAATACTCTCCATCCACATGAAGGGTCATGGGTTTTGATAACACAATCGTTGCTTTGTCCGTATAATGCATATCAAATCCCTTTATCCATTCCTGTTTTGCAAATATCAAAAAAGGAAGGCAGAAAAAAGTTTTCCATTTAGGAATACCTGATGCACTGCTCATTGCAAGACATCCATTGGTTCCCGATGCATTCGGTGCCATAGGTACACCACCACCTTCTGCCCGAAGATTCATTGCAGCAAGGAATATTACCTTATTCATATGGGTTTCTACACGGAAGGATTGGTTTTCATTTGGTACTTTCCGCTCCATATCCATTTTTAAATCTGTAGTTTCCATGGAAAATAAACTGTATATGGTTGTTAAGACATAAGTTAATTTTCCAAGATGTATTTTGTTTAACATTCTCTTTAGTTTGGAACGATATGCTTTTTTACATACAATTGCATCCAGACCAAGACCGGAACTAATACCAAAAACCTTTGGTCTTGTACAGCCATCATAAATTACCATACCAAGATCCATTAGAGTAATATTATCTGTTTTGTCATGAAGTGCAATTTGGGTCACATTGGCAACTACATCTTTTTTAATGTGCATTCCCTTTGCAAAGTCATTTCCCGAACCGGCCGGAATAATTCCAAGACGCACCTTACGAAAATCAGTAATTCCATTTAACACTTCATTTACTGTACCATCTCCACCAACTACAACAATAGACACTTTTTCCTCTGGTAGTTCACACAATTTAGCAGCTATTTTTGTTGCATGTCCTACATACTTGGTATCATAGGCTTTATATTCAATCACACTATCCTTCAAACACTTTTTTGCCTTTTGCCAAACCGCCTCGCTTTTTCCCATACCGGAGGTTCGGTTCACAATAAAATATAACATGTATATACCCTCTTTTCATTCGTATACCTAAATCTTTGGTATAAACAACTTACACTCTTCATCAAATCGTTATAATTAGGTAATTGCGAAACGCATAAAGATGACCTTTTGCGTTGTGAATTTTTTACAA
>JBJENY010000044.1:0-20120 GCA_051880435.1 Lachnospiraceae bacterium
TTTAAGGATTTAACAGCGGTTACACCACGTTCCGTATATCAAATTGCAACAGGAAGTGAATTACTGGATTTGATTTTAAGTACGAAAATGGATATTCTTAAGGAACACAGTATTACATTGCAATGCAAAGGAGAATTTTCAAATTTACATTTTGACAAACAGGTGGATGGTTGTATTCTGCTGTCCAATCTTTTGGATAATGCTATCGAGGCCAATACAAAGATAGAAGGAAATCGATACATTGTAATAAAGGCAAGAACTACAGAACAGCTTTTTTATCTGGAAATTCGTAATCCCATGGAGGGTAAGCTACAACAAGTAAATAACCGGATTGTGACCACAAAAGAGAAAAAAGACAATCATGGAATTGGATTACAGAATGTCTATGAAATAATTGAAAAGTATAATGGGAAGTATCAAATTGAGACAAGGAATCAGGAATATATAATAAAGATGATGTTTCCTATACTGCAACTTAATAGGTAAAAACTGCAACTTAACGGTTCCGCTATTGCGTGAGCCGTTATTTTTTGTATAATCAAAATATGTTCAGTGAAAAAAGCAAAGATAAGGGGAAAAATTATGAAGCTTACCATGGAACAGATTACAGAGGGCAGGGATGAGGTGATCATTCGCTATCGACAGATGAATGAAGAGGTGGAAACCATTGCTTCTGTTGTTCGGACTGTAGAAAAACGGATAGAGGGCTATGAGGATGGTCGGCAGTTTTTGTTGTCACCGGAGCAAATATATTATTTTGAAAGTGTGGATGGTGTTACTTATGCGTATCTGAAAGACAGGGTATGTAAGGTAAATGACAGTTTGGAACGGCTTGCTATTCATTATGAAGACCGGGGCATGTTTCGTTGTTCGAAGTCTATGGTAATAAATATATATAAAATATCATTTTTAAAAAGTGAACCGGGAAACCGGATTTGCGCTACCATGGAAAATGGAGAGCAGGTTATGATTTCCAGAAGATATGCAAGAATCTTAAGACAGATTTTGAAGGGAGGCAAAGAGGATGAGTAACGGGGAAAAAGGGAAGAAAACCTCGGATAATGGGATTAAGGAATTGATTAAAAATTATAAAAAAAACTGGAATTCCTATCTCAGTAAGGAGATTGCCATAGAATATAAAGCCTGCCTTTATTTTTACAGTATTCTTGTTTTTTATTGTATTTATCAGGTATGTAATGGTGTATTTCACGCAAGTATTCTTCATATGTGTGAAATGATAGGTTCTACTTATTTAATGGGCTATTTGCAAATCTATTGCCTGAAAAATTTTGATGAGGCAGAGCAGTTTGGACTGAGGGAGTTTTTGAAAACTACCATTTGCAGTTTGATTTATACAGTTGTTTCTTTTTTGTTTGGATGGTTTGACAGGAATATATGGGTCACTTTATTGTTTTTTGCTTTTTTTGTATTTGCATACTGGTGTGTGTATCTCATTAACAAAATAAAACGAAACATTGATACAAAGCAGCTAAATGATATGTTAGAACAATTTAAGGAAGGGGAGAAGAATCATGCAACCCATTGAAATTAGTCATGTTACAAAAGATTTTGGTCAAGGAAAAGGTGTATTTGATATTAGCTTTTCCGTGAAAAAAGGAGAGGTATTTGGATATCTGGGACCTAACGGAGCGGGAAAAAGTACAACAATAAGACAATTGTTAGGTTTTATGAAACCACAGGAAGGCTCACTAAAAATACTGGATATGGATTGCTTTACAAAGGCTTCTGAGATACAAAAATACATTGGTTATCTGGCAGGAGAAATTGCTTTTGTAGATAATATGAATGGTATGGAATACCTAAAATTCATTGCCCGGTTAAGAGGGATGAAGGATGAGACAAGAATGAAAGAATTAATTGAAATGTTTGAGTTAAATCCTACAGGAAAAATCAAGAAAATGTCCAAGGGAATGAAACAAAAGATTGGCCTTGTGATTGCATTTATGGATAATCCGGAGGTATTGATTTTAGATGAACCAACCAGTGGATTAGATCCCCTGATGCAGAACCGGTTTATAGACCTGATATTGGAAGAAAAGAAAAAAGGAACCACCATATTAATGTCTTCTCATATCTTTGAGGAGGTGGAACGGACCTGTGACCGTACTGCCATTATCCGTCAGGGAAAGCTTGTGGATACGGTAGATATGGCCTCTCTTTCTAAAATAAGGAATCAGGTATATACGGTAACCCTTCCAAATGAAGAACAGGCAGTGAAGTTATCCCAACAACCGGGACTTACAGTGCAGTCCAGAGAAGACAATATTGTAAAGCTTTTGGTGAATAACAATGTGGCAGACAGCTTAAAAATTTTAGCAGCATATGAGCCGGTTAATTTACAGATTACCAACCAGAGTTTAGAAGATATCTTTTTACATTACTATGGAGAGGGGGATGAAAAAAATGATTAGTATACCTATGTTAAAACAAAATTTAAAAGCATGTTTTGTACCTTTTGTCATTATCTTTGCTTTTTTGGTTATGTATACTACGGTGATTATTTATATGTATAATCCGGAATTGGCAGAAATGATAGAGGGATATCAGGAAGCCTTACCGGAAATGATGGCAGCCTTTGGTATGACCGGAATTGCATCTTCTTTGCTTGAGTGGATACAGATATATCTGTATGGATTTATTATGTTATTGTTTCCGCTGATTTTTATTATTATAGCTGTGAATAAGATGGTGATGGGATATGTGGATAACGGTTCTCTGGCAGGCATCCTGGCAACCCCTAATTCCAGAGGAAAGATTATTTTGACTCAGCTGTTGTCATTATATCTCTGGCTTTTTATTTTAATGGTATGTATCACTTGTGTAGGCGTGATATCGGCAAATGTTTTATTCCCGGATGAATTAGACATTTCAAAATATCTTTGTTTAAATGCAGGAACACTGATGCTTTGGTTTGCGGTGGCAGGGATTACATTTTTTGCTGCCTGTATATTCAATGAGTCGAAATACTATTATGTAGTAGGCGCAGGTATCCCTATTTTGTTTTTCTTCTTTCACATGATGGGAAATATGGGAGAGGATTTGGAGTTTTTGAAGTATGCAACGATTTATTCTCTGCTGCCGGCAGATAAGCTGATTGCAGGGAATAGCGAAGCCATCCTGCCATGTGTGATATTGCTTTTGGTGAGTGTATTTCTTTCTACAGCGGGAGGAGTTTATTTTACGAAGAAAGACTTCTCATTATAGGAATATGTGTTTTATAATCAGAAATACATTTGGAAAAGCAGAAATTAACTTCTGCTTTTCCAAGACTATAAAATCTTTATTTTAAATGTTAAAATATCTGTATTTCATTTTAATATAAGCTTCATTAAAAAATATCCGATACAATGGAATATTTGCTGTCGTACATGCTTTTTAATGTTTGTTTCGAATTATATTTTCTTCCTATACAAAACTCTTTTGACCATGTCATATAATAAGCCCATGGTATATGTGACTGTTCAAGTAAATGAATATCCGGGATATATCCAACTTCTGCAAGTGCAGCTACCTTTTTGGTCGATGTTTCAGCCACCAATTCCAGATATTCTTTTTGATAATCTGTTGCAGCATATTCGGGAAGATAAATATCTGTGGAGATGATATCTACATAATCATCACCGGGATATCCTTCTGCAAGACGGCAATTCCAAACCCAAAGAAGGTTGTTAAGATGATGTATATTCGTATAGTAGTCATACATTAATTTGTATAGTTCGCTTGCAATTTTTGGACCTTTTGCACCCCACCAGAACCAATCTCCATCTGATTCATGAAATGGTCTCCAAAGAATGGGAATATCAGCGTCGCAAAATAACTTTAGCTGTTTCGCTATCACATCCATATCATGGTAGAAAGCTTTGCGTTCCGGTGTTCCTTCCCATAATACACGTTCTGCATCAAAGTCGGTATTTATGGAATAAAAGCTTTTGTCATGTCCGCCAATGGGAGAAAACCAGTGGAATGAAAATGTAAGGATTCCATCAGATTCTTTTGCCCACTTCATTGCAGTTTCAAGTGTATGTTGATTTTCATAAACCTCCGTCAGACAAGCAGCATCCGCGTTATTGTAATTAATATTAGGAGAATAGGAGAGTAATTCAAAGCCACGCAGTTTTGGTTGTTTGCCGGTGATTTGCTGTATGTAAGTAATCTCCTCCATAGGGTTGGTTTGTGTATGTTGTCCTGTGATAATGGCTTTCCCGGCATTATCAGACAAATAGTTTAAAAGACTTTTTGTTTTCTGTGATGCATGGATGTTAACTGTGTTTTGCATAATTGTGTTCTCCTTTTGTTTATGAAGCTTATGAATCTTATGACAAACGTTGCATCATCTCCATACACATTCTGCCGTTATGGTATGGGCATTTCCATGGATGTACTAACGGTTGTTCCAGATTTGGTTCGTTATTTTGTGGGATACTTTCAATCCATTCGCCACTCTTTTTGTCAACTACATGAAGTTGAATAAAATTCCAGATTTCCTCTGCAGCCTGAAGATATTCCTTCTTCTGTGGTATATTTTGGTATGCGTTGTAAAATCCAACTACAGACTCGGCCTGTACCCACCAGATTTTTTGTGTATCAATATGTTGTCCTTCCCGTTCATTATTTAATGCATGTTGAACGTGGTCAAATGCATTTTGATAGGCTGCTTCTGCTAAGCCGTTTATGATAGGAAGCATTTCTTTTTGATAGGTCGCATCATTCAGAATGCTACATCCTCTGTCAATTAACCAGGCTGTTTCAATATCGTGTCCAAATGATTCAAGGTCGATCAACGATTTGTAATTCCGGTCAAAAAATACTTCACAAATCTGCTTGTCGGGATTATATATCTTTTCCTTAAAAAGTCGTAAAATCCAACGGATAGAATCTCCTACTGTGGTAAAGGAATCTGCCTTATATAATTCAGTATAGGCTTCTAATACATGAAGTAATGTATTCATGGTCCGATCTGCCAAAACACCATTTTCTGATAGTTTATCATTAGATACCGGTGTAAAGTCGCGGGAAAAAGCTTCAAGATATCCGTTATCGTCTCTGCATTGGGTTTCAATCATCCGATAGAGGACATAGGCAAAGCTTAATGCGTCTTTATTCTTACTTGCCTGAAAATAGGCTGCTAATGCATAAATTGCAAATGCCTGATTGTAGGTGTGTTTTGTATCGTCACAAACGGTACCATCATAGTTTACAGACCAGTAAACACCACCATACTGACTGTCGAAACAGTGTTGTGTCAAAAAATGATAGGCATGGCTTGCCATATCAAGTAGTTCCGGTTTTTTCAGAAGCTGGTATGCTGTGGAATAAAACCACAAAATTCTACTGTGGAGAATGACACCTTTGACACTTTTTTTGTCAGGTTCGCCTGTACTACTTACAAATCCATAGAAACCACCATTTTCTTCATCCTTCAGTTTATTCCAAAATGGAATAAGATTGTTCTCTAAATGTTCTTTGAATGCTTTTGCTTCCATAATCAGCACGTCCTTTCTTAATTTTTTGTGTGATTACAGAATAAGCCGGCCTCTGTAATATCAAATATCGTTTCTTTATCTGATGATTATATCATATAGAATACAATATAATTTTTCTATGAAAAAACAGAAGAAAAATTGTACAAATCTATTATTATGAATTGACATGAAAATAATGCGACGATACAATTACCGTAAAGGAGGAAACATTGCATGCAATTATTTGAATATATTGATATATTGAATCAACCATATGACATTTTTTATACAGATTCAGTGGATTCACCTCTTCATTGGCATTATTATAGTGAAATTCTTTATATGAAAAAAGGTGTTGTTACCATAATATGCAACAATAAAGAGATGCTTCTTGAGGAAGGGGACTTGTGCTATATTTATCCATTACAGCTTCACGAGATTACTAAGGCAGATGAGGGAGAAGTGGAGTATGCGGTTATCAAATTTGATGTGCATACGATTAATATTCCCCAGGCATATCTTGCAAGATTTTATGATTATTTTATTAGAAGAACACAAGAAAGAGATTTTTGTTTAATTGTAAAAAATAATCAGATAGATAAGAAACAATTGGATGTGCAGTTGAATCATATTGTAAATGAATACCAGCAAAAAAATGAATTTTATGCACTGCAGATACAGGCTGACATCTATACGCTATTGATTGAAATAGCAAGAAAAACAGAAAATGATTGTAAAGCAGCCAGTCAAAAACGGACGGATATGGATTTTACCTTTGATCATATTTTGGAGTACATTGATACACATTCGGGTGAGCAGCTTGAAATACAGGAGCTTGCAGCTATGTGTCATATGAGTTATTCACATTTTGCCAAGCTTTTTAGGGAGCGATATGGACGCTCTTGCAAGGAATATATTACTTATATACGTCTGAATAAAGTTCAGAATTTTTTACTGCATACTGATTATGATTTAAACTATATTGCATTAGAAACAGGGTTTTTTGATTGCAGTCATCTGATTCGTACCTATAAGAAGTGGAGAGGGATTACGCCAAAACAGGAAAGGTTATTAGGTAAAAATAATTTAAGTAAATTTAGGTAAATTACTTGAATTTTTAATTGAATTGACTTATAATTTACTTGTAGTTTGATGAAGAAGAACAAAGGTGAAGGTGTAATCTATGGAAGAACAGAAGTTGATAGAAACAATTGAAGAATTGAAAAAACAACTTTCTTTTCTACAGAAGAAGTATTGTTTTGTAATTGATAATATTGATTGTGCAATATGGGAATATGATTGTAATACCCATTTTCTTCATCTTGAAAAGAAGATAGGTGGAAAGTATGAGAATGAGAATCTGGATATTCCGGATTATCGCAATACAATAAGAGGCTGGGGGATGATACATCCGGATGATATGGCTATTTTTGAGGCTTATTGTGACAGTATGGATAATGGAGAAGAATGCTATAGCTATGATTTCCGTTCTCTAACAGATGATGAAACTTATACATGGCAAAGATATGAGGGAAATACAATCCGGGATGAGAATGGCAATATTATAAAGATTATTGGCAAGACGATAAATGTAGACAGGGAGTATAAGGAACGGGAGGAATTGAAAAGACAGTCCAGAATGGATTCTTTGACGGGACTGTTAAATAAAGGTGCATTTCAGGAGGAGATGGCAAAAACTTTTTCCCGTTATCAAAGGGGATTGTTACCGGAACTTCATGCGGTTTACATAATGGATGTTGACAATTTTAAAGGGATTAATGATACTTATGGACATCTGTTTGGTGATTATGTACTAGAGGAATATGCAGCTCAGTTAAAGGATGTTTTTCGGGAGGAAGCCATAATTGGTCGTATTGGCGGAGATGAATTTGCAGTCGTTAAGAAAATTGTCAGCATTTATGAAGCAGAGAAATATGCGAAACAGTTTATGTACAGGATTCGGAAAATGCAATTAAAGAATCATGCGAAAATCACAACAAGTATTGGTATTTCCATGTTTCCCGCTGATGGATATGAGGGTACAGGGTTATTTCGTGCGGCGGATATTGCTTTGTATGATGTTAAAAATCATAGCAAGGATGGATATGCATTTTATAATGAAGGAACACAATATGCCATAAAAAAAGAAACAACAGTTAATAGCAATAATAGTAATTCTAATGAACTGAGCATGAAAGAAGATAATACTGCCCTGTGTATAGAATTGGAAAAACAGGTGAAGGAGCTTTTACAGGAAAAGTATTTTCTTAAACAGATGATGGGAAAAGATTTATATTATTACGTAGTTGGAGAAAATTATCAGCTGCAATATAAAAATGGGGAAAAAACAGATGGAATGGAAGTTTGCTATAGGCAGTTTGGTCTGGATGCTCCCTGTAAGGATTGCCCCATTCATTTTGTGGAAAAGTATGGTAAACGATATCATTTGGAATGCTACGATAAATCAGTAAGCCGGTGGTATTCAAAAACGGCTATTCGAATGAATGGAAAGAATGGACAGACTCAGTATAGTGTCTGTCGTGAGGATATTACCCGCTTTCTGGAGCGACAAAACAGCATGGATCATCTGACGTCCCTGTTTACGGTTGATAGCTTTGAAACAAAGTCTATGAAGATATTGTCTGAGAATGAGAACGAATATTGTATGGTTTGTCTTGGATATAAGAATTTTTATGATATTGATACCAGGTATGGATATAAGGCAGAAAATGAAATTCTAAAGATGACAGGAAGACTTTTAAAATATTCCCTCATGGAAGGAGAAATTGCTGCCAGGACACAGGGAGCGGATTTCATTCTCTTATTAAAAAATGAAAAGTCGGTTTTTGACCGTGTTCATATGATAATGAAGGCTTTACAACATGAATGTAATCTGCGTTATCCGGGATTTTTTGCAAATATGGAATCCGGTGTTTACAATATAGAAGATCATTCCATGCCTGTAGTAATGGCCATGGATTATGCATGTTATGCAAAAGATAGTTTGCATGGTTTGAAAAAGCGGAAACAAAATGAGTTTGCTCTTTTTGATGAACAATTAAATAAACAGTTTCAAAAGGAAGATTTTATATGCAGGAATATGTATCAGGCTTTTCTTGACGAAGAGTTTGAGATTTTCTTTAATCCAAAGAAGAACGAGGCAGGCAAAGTAATAGAAACAGCAGTGCTTTCCGAATGGAGAGATGGTAAAGGGCATATCTGGAAGGAAAAGGATTACATTCCTGTATTTGAGAAACGTCATTTTATCTGCGATTTTGATTTGAATTTATATGAAAAAGTGTTTTCTTATCTTCATGATTGGCAGAAGAAGGGGTTTGAAATACCGGTTGTTTCTTTGTATCTCACATTTAGTGGATTTTGGGATAGGGGATTTTTTGATCACGTACAGGAGTTAATGAACCGATTTGGTATTGCATATCATCAGCTTTTGCTTGTACTGGATCATAATAGGTTTGCGGACAAAGATGTTGATGTAAATGAAATGGCAGAATTTCTTAATAAAAAAGGATTTATGGTTAAACAGTCGAAGAATAATACGATGCAGTGTAGTGATTCTTTGGAATTATTCAGTGCTGTGGAATTTGAAAAACTATTAAAATAAGCATGAAAAGATTAAGGAGATAAAAAATGCGGGAATATTGTATGAATGGGGAGATGGATGATTTTCTAAAATGGGAAGGTCGTATTTTGAAGAAGGATGGTATCTGTTATCTTGGGTATACCAATAGCAGTCTTTCTTTTCAAATGAAAGGGAGTGCTTTGTATCTGCATTGTATTACCGGTGAAAACGAGCTTGTGAATCAGCCCGGATTACGAGTATATGTAGATGAACAACCGGTTTGCCTCGTGGTGGTAGACAAGGAGGATGCATGGTATGAAATATGCAGACTGAAAGATGATGCAGTGCATCAGATTCGAATTGTGAAAATTACAGAGGCTGCCATGTCTTATGTTGGGTTAAAAGGAATCAGAATAGATGATGGAACACTTTTACCTGCCAGTAAAGAACCGGATTTACGGACGAAGGTGGAATTTATTGGAGATTCTATTACTTGCGGATATGGTGTACATGGGAAACCGGAAAGTGAATATACCATTAGAGAGGAAGATGGAGAGAATTGCTATGCCGCATATATGGCAAAGGAAATGAATTGGAATGCCAGATGGATTTCTGCTTCAGGATATGGTATGTTTGTGGAATATACAGGGAATCCGGACAACAATGTTCCAAAGCTGTATCCTTATGTAAATTGGTTTGTTGACAAAGAAGAAAAAATAGAACCGGAGGAATTTGAACCCAAATATGTATTTATCAATCTGGGTACCAATGATTCCGGACATTTGCATCATGAGGATATCAAAACAGGATTTTGCAATGCATATGAAGATTTCCTGAAACTCATTCGGTCATATCATCCCAATGCAGTTATCATATGTATATTGGGAACCTTGTGTGAGGGTGTTTTTCCATATGTGAAGCAGGTTGTGGAACAGGTAAAAACTGAAGGGATGGAAAATGTATATGCATTAGAGTTACCCTTTCATAATGTAAAGACAGATGGAATGGCATCGATGCATCCGTCTGTTCTAACCCATAAAAAAGATGCACGACGGATTTTGGATTTTATGAAGGAACATAATTTGTAGGATATTAGATTGATAGGAATATTAATTTCGTTTTGCAGATATCTTTATGAATTGATTATGGGAGGTATGGTGTGAAGGACGCATTTACATTGGATAATCCTTTTTTTCGTACAATGGGAAGAATTGGAGATATATTTTTACTGAATTTTATATTTGTGATTACCAGCATCCCGGTTATCACCATGGGAGCATCTGTTACTGCCCTTATGACAGTTGCTGTTAAGATGACCACGAATCGGGAAGGGACGGTTGTTTCAGGTTATCTGAAAGCTTTTAAAAGTAATTTTAAGCAGGCAACGGTAATTCATGTTATAATGGGATTGCTTGGAATGATATTATTTTTTGATATGCATTTCTGGGTGTTGAAAAAAGCCGGAATAATGATTATACTTTCAGTTATACCGGTAACGATTTATGTAATGACATTATTGTATGTATATGTTCAACAGTCTATATTTGAAAACACCATTGTTGCAACTATAAAAAATGCATTACTAATGTCTATTAAAAATTTACCGGTTACCATTCTTTTGATTTTGCTGATGGCGGTTGTAGTTGTTGGAAGCTGTATATCCATTGTGGCAGATATCTTTATGATATTATTTGGTTTTGGCTTACTTGGTTATAGTACGGCAATTTTATATCGCTTTGTGTACCGGGAATATCTGGATGAACCGGAGAATGATGAATTGGAAGATATAGATGAGGAACTGATAACAGAAGCAGTGAAAACAGAGGCTTCTGATAATCAGGCAAGAAGTTAAATATAATGCAATAGAGGGGCGTGACAGGTCATGATTAGAAAACAGGTAACCATGAAGGATATTGCAGAAACAATGGATGTTAGTATTGTTACTGTGTCAAAGGCATTAGCCGGAAAAGAGGGAGTAAGTGAAGCTTTAAGGGAGAAGATTGTTGAAAAAGCCGAAGAATTAGGTTACTCCATGAAAAAGGATAAAGTGAGAATAGAAAATGGTGATATTCATGTTGGTATCCTGATTTCAGAACGATTTGTCAGTGATGATTCCTTCTATTTTAAAATATATCAGAAAATGATTATGGATTTGTCTGTAAAGGGATTTATTGGTATTCTGGAAATTGTCAGAAAAGATGATGAGGAAAATGGAGTATTGCCCAACATATTAAGGATGAATTCTGTAAACCAGATTGTTGTAATTGGTGAGATGAATGCTGGCTTTTTGGAACGATTGGTACAAACCGGTCTTGGCATTGTTTTCTTTGATTTTGAAAATGAAGAATTTGATGTGGACTGTGTAGTGAGTGACAGCTTGAATGGAGGATTTCTTCTTACAAGGCATCTTGTGAAAAACGGACACAAAAGGATCGGATTCGTGGGAAGCTACAGAAGTACCAGGAGCATTTTGGACCGATATATGGGATATATGAAGTATTTGATTGCAAAAGGACAAATGTATGATAAAAATTGGACCATAGAAGACAGAGACCAGGATGGAAAAAATATAGATTTGGTGTTGCCGGAGGATATGCCGGATGCATTTGTTTGTAACTGTGACCCGGTGGCATGTCGTCTGATTGCTACCTTGGAAAAAGCAGGATATTCCGTTCCGGAGGATGTGTCAGTAGTGGGATATGATGATTTTATGGATCAGTCTGTAGAAGGAGTTGCGTTAACAACCTATAGGGTAAATACAGATGAAATGATTCGTTGTTGTATTCATATTATTGAACAACGGGTGAAAAATAAAAACTACCGTCGGGGAACGACAGTAGTTTATGGGAAATTAATAAGTCGGGATACGGTTAAAAAAATCAATTAAATAATAATATGAGAATATGGATTGGCAAGTGCCTGTTTAGAAGAATAGATCTGATTCTGTTTGCGATATGCATTCGGTGTCAGGTCTGTTCTTTTTTTAAATTGCTGGATAAAATTTGTCACGGTGGAAAAACCGGTGGCCTCAGCAATATCTGTGATGGAATCATTTGTGAAGATAAGAAGTTTTTGACTTTCACTAATTCGGTAATCAATTAAAAAATCAATTAGGGACTGGTTCATATAATTTGTAAAATCCCTGGATAAACTGTATTTGCTTGTTGCAAACTGAACAGAGAGTGTGTCTAATGTAATTTTTTCAGCATAATGATTCTGTATATAGCTGATAATCTGTACAATCTGTTTCGGGACAGATCCGTAACGGTTCTGGATAGAGCTGTCTAATGTGAGATAGGTGGAAAGATCACAAATCAGTTTGGAGTAAATGATTGCTCCGTGAAAACCGTTTTCCAGTATGGAAAGCATGCTGGCGTATAATTGATGTAAAACAGCAGGAATATTAGGTGAATTTTTGGTGGAAATTGTGATTCCGTGGTTTTTGTAAAAGGTATTGTGATAATTTGGCATAGTATCTCCTGAAGCAAATAATAAAATAAATTCCCAGTCCTGATTAGTTTTTGTGATTTCTGTGTGGAATCCGTTAGAACAGTCAAACCAGGCAATACTTTCTTTTTCCAGTTCATAAATCTGTTCTCCGAGATACAGGTTGGCATTTCCATTCATCGTATATAAAAATACATATGCAGGAATACCTGTAAAAGAAAGCTCGTATGGATAGTGTCCATGGGTCTTGGTCAAAGCATGAAGCTGGAATGCATAGGAGGTACATGGATCCGGGATAATCATGTGTTCCATTATGCGTTGCTGATAGCGAGAATTTGAAGAGGCTGATTGCAACTGTTCCCTAAAATTCATCTCATTCATTTCATTCATCTCCTTTGCTTTATTAAAAACAGTTAATATAATTTACTTAAATAATAATTATAAATTACTTAATATAAATAAAACAATGTGTATTTATATCATTAAATTGCAATAATTCGACTAAAATCTACACTTATTTTTGTAAATTATACCATTAAAATAAGAAAAAAGCAAGATAATTACATAAAAAGCAAGATAATGTAATGATTAATTTAGCTAAATATAGTAAAGTAAATTTAAGCTAAAAACGGTAGCGATAAATTAAAAGAGAAAGGGGTATATTTTATGAGAAGATTAACAAAACGAGTTCTCAGTACAGTAATGGCTGCAGCAATGGTTATGTCTATGACAGCATGTGGTCAGAAGGGAGGAGATTATGCAACAGATACAACATCTACAGGTGATGCTGCAGTCGCAGATACTTCTAATTTAGAAGGAGACATTACAGGAGAGATTACAGTATTAACACAAAGAACGGATTTGGTTGATACAGATTTTGCAGAGTATGCAAAGAGATTTGAGGAGAAGTATCCTGGAACAACAGTTAAATTTGAAGCAATGGAAAATTATGAAGATGATATTGCGATTCGTCTGAATGCAGGAGATTATGGTGATGTATGTATGGTTCCTACTTCCGTTAAGGCAAGTGATTACGCTACATATTTTGAACCATTTGGAACAATCGAAGAGCTTTCAGGCCAGTATGATGAAAGATTCTTATCAAGCAGATCTTACAATGGTGTTGTTTATGGTTTACCTTCCGGTGCAAATGCTTCCGGTGTAGCTTACAACAAGAGAATTTTTGAAGAAGCCGGAGTAGAAGGTGTTCCTGCAAGTACTGAGGAATTTATTGAAGCACTTAAGAAAGTGAAAGAAAACACAGATGCAATTCCATATTATACAAACTATCATGATACATGGGCTTTGTCTCAGTGGGAAGCTTATGTAGGTGCTGTTTCCGGTAACGGTGATTATATCAATAATGTAATGTGTAGTGAGGAAAGCCCATTTGCAGAAGGAAAGCCTGCATACAAGGTATATAATCTGTTATATCAGATTGTTGAAAATGGTTTGTGTGAAGATGACCCTGTAACATCTGATTGGGAAGCTAGTAAGACAATGATTAACAACGGTGAGATTGCATGTATGGTAATGGGTTCATGGGCTGTAAGCCAGTTTAAAGAAGCAGGAGATCACCCGGATGATATTGGTTATATGCCATTCCCTGTTGCTGCTGATGACGGTACAATTTATACCGGTGCAGATGCAGACTACTCTTATGGTATTCCTACATCTTCAGATAATAAGCCAACTGCAAAAGCATGGGTAGAGTTTATGTTAAATGAGTCGGGTTTTGCTGAGAAGCAGGGTGAGATTTCCATTGTAAAGGGATCAGCACTTCCACAGAATTTGGCAGATTTTGAAGGCGTTGAGTTTATTATTACAAATGCAGCAACTACAGAAAATGATGGTAAGTGGGATGCAGTTCACAATGAGTCAGAGTTAGCACTTTGGTCAGGTTCTCAGTATCAGGCAGATATTATTGATACTGCTTTAGGACAGTCTCAGAATGGTTTCAAGTCTTTTGATGAAGTAATGAATCAGTGGAATGAGAAGTGGAATGCAGCACTTGAAAGCGTAAACGAAACCTGGGGTAAATAAGATAATAGATTTGTTTTTTGGAAAGGGCTTTGGGTTTATATAACATTATAAATCTGAAGCCTTTTTCTCTAAACAGCTTTTGGATGAAAGGAGGATGCGTTGTGGAAAAGGGAGAAAAAAAAGAAGGAAAAGAAGCGAAAGAGAAAAAAGCTTCTCGTCTGAAAGAGTTTCTTACCAGGAGAACAACACAAAAGTGGCTTACCGTAATTTGCTTTTTGATTGTTCCTATGTTTTTGTTAATTGCATTTACTTATTTGCCTTTTGTAGACATGGTGAAATACAGTTTTATGAAATGGGATGGTTATAGTCCAAGAAAAGTATGGGTAGGCTTAGATAATTATAAAGAAATTTTTACAAGACCGGAATATTTGAAGGTATTAAAGAACAGTGTTTATTACTTTATTGGTTCCATCGTACAGATTATGCTGGCCCTGTTTTTTGCAACAATTCTGAATCAGAAGCTTAAAGGAGCAAATTTTTTTAAGGGTATTATTTTCTTCCCCAGCTTAATAAATGGTGTAGCTGTAGGTATGGTATTCTTATACTTTTATAAAGGTGGCGGTACATTAGATACAATCCTTACAGCGTTAGGTATGAACCCTGAGAATCTTCCTTTATGGTTAGGTAATGCGGCAATTGTCAATATATCTTTGGTATTTGTATCCCTATGGAGATACATGGGACAGAATATGGTCATGTTTAACGGAGCAATTCAGTCTGTTAATGGAGATATATTAGAGGCTGCCAGTTTGGACGGAGCAAATACATGGCAGCAGTTCTTATATATTATTCTGCCAAACATTAAAACAATTGTCAGTCTGAATCTGATTCTGGCTGTTAAGGGTGCGATTAGTGTATTTGAAATCCCTTACATTATGACAGGTGGTAACAATGGTTCTTCAACCTTTGTAATTAAGACATTGGATACTGCATTTAAGAGTAAGAAGATTGGTCTTGCATCTGCAATGGGTGTGGTATTACTGATTTTCATTATGATTGTTACATTTATTCAGAAGTATTTTATTGAAGGAAAGAAGGATGATTATGGCAAAAAATAATGAACAGATAGAAGAAGTAAAAATTAAAAAAACACCTGTAAGTACAGACGTAAAAGTAAAACGTGCCATAATTGCTGTAATCAAATATGCAATTTTAATCTTTACAGCTGCATTAATTCTGCTTCCTTTGGTAGTAGTATTTTTGGGTTCCTTTAAGGGACATGAAGAGTTTTTAACATCTGGCGTGTTCGATTTGCCAAAGGTATGGAATTTTGATAATTATGTTCAGGCATTTGTAGATGGTAAGATGGCATTAGGTTTTAAGAATACGATCATTATCTTGGCAGTTTCCATTATTGCTACCGTATTAACCGGTACTATGACTGCTTATGTTGTGAATCGCTTTAAGTTTCCGGGCAGAGGTATCATTAACAATTTGTTTTTGATTGCATCTTTAATTCCCAGTATTACCATGCAGATGAGTGTGTTCCAAATTATCAGTAACATGGGATTATTTAATACCAGATGGTCAACCATTCTTTTGTTTGCAGGTACAGATATCATTTCGATATATATATTCCTGCAATTTTTAGAGAATATTTCATATTCTCTGGATGAGTCGGCAATTATGGATGGAGCATCTTATTTCATGGTTTACAGAAAAATTATATTACCTTTGTTAAAACCGGCAATTGTTACAGTTGTAATAATTAAAGGTGTTGGTTTCTATAATGAATTTTATACACCATATTTGTATATGCCAAGTGCAGATTTGGCAATGATTTCTACAGCATTATATAAGTTTACGGGTCCTTATGGTTCACAATGGGAGATTATTTGTGCAGGTATCATTATTACATTGTTACCAACACTGATCATTTTCTTAGCGTTACAGCGTCAGATATACGCAGGTATGACACAAGGTTCGGTAAAAGAATAGGAGTAAGTTATGAGTAAAGTGAATTTTATAAATGGAAGTGCCCTTCCTAATATTCCATGGCAGGATAAACCGGAAAAAATGGGTGATGCACCAATTTGGAGATATACGGAAAATCCGATTATAGACAGAAATCCACTAAAGAATGTTGCCAGAATTTTTAATTCGGCAGTTGTTCCTTATAATGGAGAATTTATCGGTGTATTTCGTGGGGAACAGGTAAATGGAATTCCATATATCTATCTTGGTCACAGTAAAGATGGTATTCATTGGAACTTTAATGAAGAAAAAATCCATTTCGTAGATGAAAATGGAAAGGATTTTATGCCAAAGTATGCATATGATCCAAGATTGGTAAAGGTAGAAGATACTTATTATATTATGTGGTGTACTGATTTTTATGGTGCGGCAATCGGTATGGCAAAGACAACAGATTTTAAGACTTTTGTGAGAGTGGAAAATCCATTCATTCCATTTAACCGGAATGCAGTTTTATTCCCAAGAAAGATTAATGATAAATTTATGCTGTTATCCAGACCAAGTGACAGTGGTCACACCCCATTTGGTGATATCTTCTTAAGTGAAAGTCCGGATATGGTCTACTGGGGTAAGCACAGACATGTCATGGGAAAAGGTTCTGAATGGTGGGAGTCCGTTAAAATCGGTGGCGGTGCAGCACCAATTGAAACATCAGAAGGCTGGCTTTTATTTTATCATGGTGTAAGCGGAACCTGTAATGGTTTTGTTTATAGCATCGGAGGAGCCATTTTAGATATTGATAATCCATCCGTTGTAAAATATCGCTGCGAAAATTACATTCTGACACCGGAAGAGTGGTATGAGGAAAGAGGATTTGTTCCAAATGTATGCTTCCCTTGTGCAACCCTTCAGGATGCGGATACAGGAAGAATTGCAATTTATTATGGTGCAGCAGACAGTTATGTGGCTCTTGCATTTACCTATCTGGATGAGATTGTGGATTATATCAAGGAACATAGTGTATTAAGCGAACAGGATACAGAAATTGGTATTCGGTAATTTGATGAAGTAACGGTTATATGCTGTTACATAGTAATTCGAAATACAGGAAAGGAGGGTGTTATTGTGGTAATTGATGAAGTTCAAAAGGAATTTTTAGAGCATGTCATTCCATTTTGGGAAAATTTGATAGATGAAGATTATGGCGGATATTATGGAATGCTGGATTTTTCCCTTCGGTTAGATAAAGAAGCACCAAAGGGATGTATATTAAACAGTCGTATATTATGGTTTTTTTCCAATGCATATTTAACTTTTAAAAATGATACATATTTGAAATATGCTGACCATGCGTATCGGTTTTTAAAGGAGTTCTGTTTGGATAAGGAAAAAGGAGGTATGTTTTGGTCATTACGATATCGTGGAGATGTATTAGACAGTACAAAGCATACCTATAATCAGGCATTTGCCATATATGCATTGTCTTCCTACTATGATGCGACAAAGAATGAAGAGGCAAAAGACCTTGCTTTCCAATTATATCACCTGATAGAAACAAAATGTAAAGATGATAATGGCTATCTGGAAGCATTTACAAGAGACTTTCAACCGGAATCCAATGAAAAGTTGTCGGAAAATGGAGTAGAAGCTACCAGAACAATGAATACACTGCTTCATGTGTTTGAGGCATATACAGAGCTTTACCGAGTAAGTAAAGTTTCGGAGGTTGGAGACAGTCTTCGTTATATTTTAGATATTTTTGCAGATAAGATGTACAACCCTGAGATTGGCAGACAGGAAGTATTTTTTGATGAAAACTATCATTCGCTCATTGATTTGTATTCATATGGTCATGATATTGAAACAGCCTGGCTGATTGACCGGGGACTGGAAATCTTAAATGATACTTCTTATACCAAAAAGCTGACACCGATTACGGAAACATTAACGGCCCAGATATATAAGGTGGCTTTTGACGGCTGTTCCATTCCTACAGAATGTTGTAATGGTGTGCTGGATGAAAGCCGTGCATGGTGGGTTCAGGCGGAAGCTATGGTAGGATTTTATAATGGATACCAGAAGCATCAGGAAAAGGTTGAATATCTGAAGACGGTAAAGGCTTTGTGGGAGTACATAAAGAATCATTTGATTGATAAAAGAGTGGGCTCAGAGTGGTTTTGGGATGTGGATGGAGAAGGTAATCCATCCAGCCAAAGACCGATTGTGGAACCTTGGAAATGTCCTTATCATGCAGGAAGGATGTGTTTTGAACTTGTAAGGAGGAAGGCAGATGTTTAAAGAATTGTATGAAAAACAGATGGCTCGTTATGAAGAAGTAATTAATAAAAAAAATAAAAAAACGGAATTCTATAATGGTATTTATGATCGGTATGAAAATCCGGTTCTGACAAGAGACCATATTCCTCTTACCTGGAAATATGATTTGAATCCGGAAACCAATCCATATTTTATGGAGCGGTTAGGTGTGAATGCCGTATTAAATGCCGGTGCCATTTATCTGGACGGAAAATATTATCTGGTGGCAAGAATTGAAGGAAATGACAGAAAGTCTTTTTTTGGTGTTGCTGTCAGTGATAATGGAATTGATGGCTTCCGTTTTATGGATTATCCAATTTTATTAGAGGATACCTGTAAGGAAGAAACCAATGTTTATGATATGCGTCTTACAAAACATGAAGACGGTTATATTTACGGGGTATTCTGTTCAGAGAGCAAGGATACCAATAATCCTGACTTGTCAGCTGCGGTAGCGGCTGCCGGTATTGTCAGAACAAAGGATATGGTTAACTGGGAGAGACTTCCGAATTTGAAAACCTTACATTCTCCACAACAGAGAAATGTAGTGCTCCATCCTGAATTTGTAAATGGGAAATATGCATTTTATACCCGCCCTATGGATGACTTTATTGATACCGGTTCCGGTGGTGGAATCGGATTCGGATTATGCGAGGATATTTTAAATCCTGTGATTGATGAAGAAATCATTACCAGTAAAAGAAAGTATCATACCATAACCGAAGTAAAAAATGGTGCGGGAGCCGTACCGATTAAAACAGAAAAAGGATTTATTCATATTGCCCATGGGGTAAGAAATACGGCAGCAGGCTTGCGTTATGTTATATATGCATTTGCTACGGATTTGAATGACCCGTCTAAGGTAATTGCAGAACCATCCGGATTTTTAATTGCACCATTAGGAAAAGAACGGGTTGGAGATGTGAGCAACGTTGTATTTACCAATGGAGCAATTGTAAATGACAAAAAGGAAGTATTTATTTACTATGCTTCTTCCGATACCAGAGTACATGTGGCAACAACCACAATTGATAAGCTGGTAGATTATGTATTTAACACACCATCAGATCCGTTACGCTCTGTGGAGTGTGTACAGCAACGCTGTGAGTTAATAAAACAGAATCTGCAATATTTGGATTCTATAAAATAATATTTTGAAATACTGTTATGATTCAAAGGTCTTATGAGTTGTGAATTTTTAACAAACCATTGCAGGCACGCTTGCCCTTCGTCCACACGTAGCGTTACTAAACACGGGTAACACTATGCCCACTAAGCTCGGAAATCTCGCTAAGTGTGCAAGTGTACTTTCGTACTAAGCTCAGTAAAACTTCGCT
>JBJENY010000045.1:0-3775 GCA_051880435.1 Lachnospiraceae bacterium
GTATCGGAATACATAAGAAACAGAAGACTCTCACTTGCCGGCAGAGATCTGCAGATAGACAGATGTAAGGTGATTGATGTAGCAATGAAATATGGTTACGATTCTCCGGACAGCTTTACGAAAGCATTCACCAGATTTCATGGGATTACGCCTGCACAGGCGAGGAATGGAGAGGGAGAATTGAAAAATTATCTTCCTCTAAAAATACATTTAACAATGAAAGGTGGATTTGAAATGGAGTGCAAAATTGTTAAGAAACCTGCATTTACGGTTATCGGAAGTGCAAAAGTGATTAGAAATGAAGAAGGGTATAAAGAATGTCCGCAGTTTTGGACGGATCATTATGCAAAGGGAAATGGCAAGTATATTTGCGGTATGTATGGTATTTGTTTAGATGATGGTGCACCGGAAGGATTCTTCAAGTACATGATTGCTGATGATTATATTCCTTCAAAAGACATGCCGGAGGAATTTGAAACGGTAGTTATTCCTGAAAATACATGGGCGGTATTTCCGTGCAAGGGACCAATGCCGGAGGCTTTACAGAAAGTGAATACAGAAATTTTCTCAGAATGGCTGCCGGGAAACAGCGATTATGAAATTGCCGGAATGTATAACATAGAATATTATACAGCAACGGATGACTATCCAAAGGGAAATCAGGATGAAAACTACTATTGTGAAATCTGGATGCCGGTGAAAGCAAAGCAGCAGTAATTTACTGAGGGGATTGTTTGATTAAGAATGTGTGGCAGTTTCAAATGGAACTGCCACATTTTCGCATATAAACGATACGTAGAGTCAACTTAAAATGGGCATTTAGGCTAACTAAACGATGCGTCGGTTGTCTTTGAAATTGATTGCGGTTAAGATTGCAATTGGAGGTGATAGATATGGATGCAAACAAATTCGGTTGCTTTGTAGCTGACAGAAGAAAAGAATTGAATATGACTCAAAAGGATTTGGCTGCAAAAATTCAAGTAACAGATAAAGCAGTAAGTAAATGGGAAAGAGGTCTGGGCTTACCAGATATAAATTCTATTGAAGATTTGGCAAATGCTTTAGATGTATCCATAGTGGAGCTTATGAAAGCGGAAAGAAAAACAGAGGTTGTTTCGGCTGATGAAACAGAAAAGGCAGTTATGGGTGTGTTAGACATTGCAGGGCAGGAAGTGCAAACAAGGCATAAGACATTCATTGTGATTTTTGCAGTAACAGCATTTTTATGTACATTAGCTGAAATGCTATTTAACATTGATTGGAGCGCACAAAATCTGGTAATGACGGCAAAGATTCCGTATACAGCTATAATACCGGGTATTGAGATGGTGATATACGCAATAATTTGCAAAGTGAGAGGTGAGAAATCCAATGGCTTTTTTGCTATTGGTTTCTGTATCATTTTTATTCCGATTATATTGATAATGGGAGCATTTCTTATTCTGTGTATCACTACGGGATAGATAATAAAATCACTTTTCGGATAAAAAATTTCAAAAACTATTGACTCCTACGTTGCGTAATAGTTTAGAGTATGCTTATCGAGAGGAGGAAATTCCAATGATGATAGTAAATGAAGTAAGTAAATTGACCGGAGTGAGTATACGCACTCTGCAATATTATGATACCATTGGACTCTTAAAGCCAAGCGAATACACAGAGTCCGGATACCGGTTGTATGACGATACAGCGTTGGAACGGTTGCAACAGATTTTGCTGTTTAAGGAACTGGAATTTTCTTTAAAGGAAATTAAAGAGATTATTGATGCGCCTAACTTTGACAGGGAAAAAGCACTTGAACAACAGATAGAGCTATTGACCTTGAAGAAGGAGCATCTTGAGAATCTGATTGATTTTGCTCGAGGAATAAAAACGATAGGAGTGAAAAAAATGGATTTTACAGTATTTGACACAAAAAAGATTGATGAATATTCAAAACGTGCAAAAGAGCAATGGGGAGAAACTTCTGAATATCGGGAATGTGAAGAAAAGTTTAAGAACATGACGGATGTTCAGCAGAAGGATGTGATTAACAGCTTTATGATGATCTTTGCAGAATTTGGAAAGCTGAAAGATCAGGATGCTTCAAGCGATAGGGTTCAGTTGCAGGTTAAGAAATTACAGGATTTTATATCAGAACATTATTATAAATGCTCAAAGGAAATTCTGTCCGGACTTGGAAAGATGTACGTAAGTGATGGAGAATTTACTGAAAATATTGATGGCTATGGTGGAGAAGGAACCGCTGAGTTTACTGCCAAAGCAATTGGCATTTACTGTCAGAAATAAAAGGAAAATGCAAGAAGACAAAGGGTGTCCTTACGGTAAATGGACGAATGAATATATGCGTCAGCGAAAGATAGCGGAGGTTTAAAAATTGGCATTAGAATATAAAAGATTAACGGAAAAGGAACTGGATATATTCATCGAAATGAGAATAAATCAATTAAGAGAAGAAGGAGCAGAAGAAGACATTGATTTAAAGCCTGCACTAATGGACTATTATATCCGTCACATGGCGGACGGTACATTTGTGTCCTGGCTTGCCGTGGACGGCGAGAAGATAATTGGTACGAGCGGAATGTCATTTGTAGAAAAACCTCCCTATTTTGGATGCCCTACCGGAAGGATGGGACTGTTGTCAAGTATGTTTACGGCCCCCAATTATAGACGAAGGGGAATTGCAAGAGAGCTTTTAGACAGAGTGGTTGAAGAAGCAAGGAAATATGGATGTGGAACAATACAGATCACAGCTTCTGATTTAGGTGTAAAACTATATACAGCGTATGGTTTTGTTCATAACGGTAATTTTATGCAGTACAAATTGTAGAGACTTGAGGTGGAGTTTGAGTAATTACATATATGCATTATCGAAAGAGAGTGGTTGATTTCTCAACCACTCTAGTGTATAATCTACTCAAAGGTAATCGGATGTGACTCCGATTTGCCCTCAGTTAATATGATTATCAAAAGTGATAAGTGCCTTAACTTTGGACGGTGTCGGGCACTTATTTCTTTTTGTTAATATGATTGTCTATGTATGATAGAGCCGCAAATATTACTAGCAACAAAGTAAGCACTTCAATTGTGTTCATAGGGCATCACCCTCTTTCGTAGTACTAGAGGGCATAAAACATTGGATTAACAATCGGAAATTCACACCCGAACTCTTTTTCAATTATACAATAATATTATAGCACAAATCGAACGTTCGTTTAATGCAAACTAATCAGCAAGTGTATAAAAATTAAGATATATACAGGTGTCAATAAGATATTGACATCTGTTTTTTAAAATATTATAATGACCAAAAATGCAAAATTAGTCAAAAAGGAAATGAGAACGTGCCAAAAGTATATTCAGAAGAAGAAAGAAACACGATTATTACAAGATTAAAAGAAGAAGCGAATATCCTTATGCAGGAAAAGGGCGTGAAAAAAACAACGGTTGATGAATTGGTAAAGAGGGTTGGAATTCCAAAGGGAACCTTCTATTTGTTTTATCCTTCAAAGGAGATGCTGCTGTTTGATGTATCGCAGGATTTTCATAAGCAGGTGGATGACTATATTACTGCCGGGATCATGAGGATTGTGAAAGAAAAAAATATCACACTGGCTGGGAAGCTGGATTTTTCCGGTTGCGTGGAGGAACTTACGGATGTGATTCTTGGAGCAATGGAGATTACCTATTCTTCCTGTCTTCAGGTTCTTTTAAATCCGGAGTCCATGAACCTGATTTTATCAAAGCTGCCGGATGATGTGTTGGAAAAACACAG
>JBJENY010000046.1:0-19647 GCA_051880435.1 Lachnospiraceae bacterium
AAACATTTCCCGCATATCCCGTTCACAATCAACGTTCATTGCTATTCCAAGAACATCAAACATGGAAATCAACGCCCAGTCATATGACTCTAAGGATTCATCATCACATTGAAGGCACATGCAATTGTCATAAGTCCAGCAGCCAACTTCCAAAATACGAATAAGACGAATATTATTTTTTCTGCACAAATCATTCTTTGCATTTTCAATCCGGTGTCCGTGTATTGTCTCATGGAACGGTCTGGACAAAATTACTGCTACATTTAATGCTTTACAATAAAATTCAAGTCCGACACCGATTAAACTGCCATCCTGTTCCGTCAATTCATAACCGGCTTTATCGAAATAGTACATAAGGCAAACCTCACGTAAATGCTTCTCAAATTTCCGCATATCAATCAGGTATTTTTCCTTTATGACAGCTTTCTCTATCTGTTTTTCTCTCTTACACGCCGGACATTCACACCTTCCTTGAACGCGATTATAAATCATAGCCTTCCACTCATAGCCGCAAGCCGAACACTGCCACCATACATATTCACGGCTATTACTCTGATATTCGTTTGCGCCTTTTTCATTAATATCGGACCAGTCTCTAGCAAGAACAGGGTGTGTAGTACTTAAATCATTTTTCCCGGAAACCGTAACATATCCGCTACAACAAAGACATTTCACTCCGCCCGATCTGGCACTAATCAGGGATTGCCACTCATAGCCGCAAACATGACATTTCCACCATACTTTCCGGTTCGAGAATTCAGAAACCATATCCGCTTTTAGCTTACCATTTCTAGGAGACCAGTCTTGTGCAAGCTCCGGTCGTACTGTTGCCAAATCATTGACACCGGCAAGAACCTTTCTGTGGCTGCAATATGGACAAGTGCTACCATTCACTCTGTTTTTTATGACTGCTTCCCACTCATGTCCCTCCTTGCATTTCCACCAGACTTTCTTTGAGGAACCTGCTGTAAAATCCGTGGGCTTGTAATCTTCATTTTTATCTGACCATTCGTCGGCTAAGTGCGGACATATTGTCGCAAGGTCGTTATCGCCAATCAATACTCTTACGCCTGCACAATAGGGGCATCCCTGCCCCATTGTGCGACTCTTGACTGACATTTCCCATTCGTGACCGCAGTTACCTTTCCACCAGACAATTTTGTTCGAACCATATGTAACCATATCCGGTTTTAAATCTCCATTTTTATCTGACCATTCCTTAACCAACTCCGGATAGCCGTCAGCCAGATATTTTTTTGTACAATCAAGAATCATCTGCATTACCTCTTTTCTTTTTTGCTCCATTTCTCCAATAATGTAAGTATCACTTCTTCCATCTGCTGCATGGTATATCCTTTCGGGAAATAGGAGGCAATCTGGTTTTCTGTTAGTGAGAAATATACCTGTTTGATTGTGTTGGATTTTTCGTAGAGGATTGCCCTAATCTCATCCACAGACATATCTTCATTCGTGCTGAATGCATTTTTAATCTTTCCTATTTTGTCCTTACTCAATTTATTTTTCTGTGAGATATAATCATATATTTCACGCTGTGCATTCTCTGGAAAAAAGGAGATGTCCACTGCGTTGATGAAAGTTAATTTTTTCATATCTAAAAGTTCTAATAACTCTGGAATAAGATATGTTAATCGAATGTATCTTTTTACCTGCCTTCCCGTAATGCCAAACTCAGAACCTATCATCTCCGCTGTATGATTTGCATCATTTGACTTCGGGACATAATGTCCCAAAGTTGATTTCTTTTGCTTTGGGACATTATGTCCCGAAGCGACTCCTTGATGCTTCATCGCCTCCATCTTCATCTTAAATGCAAATGCTCTTTCGCTTGGCAATATCTCCTCTCTTTGAATGTTAGAGTCCACCATAACGATAACCGCTTCATCATCTGTCATTTCTTTTACAAACACCGGCATTTTTTCTAATCCTGCAAGCTTTGCCGCATGCTTTCTTCTATGCCCTGATATCAATTCGAAGCCACCCTCCGGGCGTCTTCTTGCAATCGCCGGAGATAGAATTCCGTTTGTCTTAATAGACTCCACTAATTCCATCATCGCTTCATCCTCAACCACATGGAAGGGATGATTCTTAAACTCATGTAACTGCTCAAGCGGAATATCACTTGCTCCTGCAATGGTTGGTACGGATAATAATTCTTCATAACCGATTAAATGTACCGGCTTGCCTGATCTAGTTTTCATTGGCGATTACCTCCCTGGTCAAATTCTCGTATGCTTTTGCAACCTTTCCCGACGGATTATGCATATAAATACTTGTTCCCTCTATGCTCGTTTCTGCTGCACGAACCGAAATGGGAATTTCACTTTCAAAAAAACGAAATGCCTCTTCATAAGCCGAATGAACCATTTCTGCTATGTCCTTTGCATAATTCGTTCGATAATCCACCATTGTAAGCAGGATACCTTCTAACTCTAACTTCGTATTCAATTGTCTCTTTACCCGTGTAATCGTGCGGATAAGCTGCTGTAAACCTTTTACCGGAAGATATGCCGCCTGTACCGGAATCAGCACCGTATCCGCACAAGCAAGAGCATTAATTGTAAGCATTCCAAGAGATGGCATACAATCAATAATAATATAGTCATAATCATTCCGAATCATTTCAACGTATTCCCGAAGCAACATTTCTCTGGCAAACACATTTACAATAGATACCTCCAAACCTGACAACTCAATGTTTGCCGGGAGAATATCCACACCCTCCTCATGGTGCAAAATGCCCTCATACGGATTGAATTCTTCTTCATTGATAACCGCAATCAATTTGTTTGCTAATGTTACTGATAATTTATCCGGTTCACGGTAACCTAAACTGATTGTTAAGCTTCCTTGGGGATCCGCATCCATTAATAAAACCTTCTTCCCTTTATTAGCCAAACCAATACCTAAATTTACCGCAGTGGTCGTTTTTCCAACTCCGCCTTTTTGGTTTGCGACTGTCATAATTTTTCCCATAGCAATTCCTCCTACTTTTCTACAATTAATTTCTCAAAATACTTGTTTACAATAAACTTTATTTAGTAAAAAACCTCTTTTTTTCAAAAATTTGATTATATGATGCAAAAAAAGAACACTTTCAAACTAATGAAAGTGTTCTTTAACGTGTAAAATCATCTATTTTTGCCATTTGGGGTATGCAAATCAATGCATATCCTGGCATATTCTGAGTGATATTTGTAGTAATTTTGTAGTAAAATATTTTTGAATGGCTCCAAACCCTTGATTTTACTGGGTTTATTTATCCAAACTCTTCATCGTCGGGAACAACAACACATCCCTAATCGCCGGACTGTCTGTCATCAGCATACAAAGTCTGTCGATACCATATCCGATACCACCTGTTGGAGGCATACCAATTTCCAATGCATTTAAGAAATCTTCATCACAATGCTCTGCCTCTTCATCTCCCGCTGCCGCATTGGCATCCTGCAATGCAAAACGCTCTCTCTGGTCGATTGGGTCATTTAACTCAGAATATGCATTACACATTTCCCAACCATTCATGAACATCTCGAAACGCTCTACGTAATCAGGATTATCCGGTTTCTTCTTTGTAAGTGGTGAAATCTCAATTGGATGATCCATAACAAAGGTAGGCTGGATTAAATGCTCCTCTACATATTCCTCAAAGAATAAGTTAAGGATGTTACCCTTCTTATGCCACTCCTCAAACTCAATTCCTTTTTCCTTTGCCAAAGCCTTTGCTTCCTCATCACTCTTAATTTCATTAAAATCGACACCTGCATATTTCTTTACCGCATCCACCATGGTAATACGTTCAAACGGCTTTCCTAAATCCATCTCAATTCCCTGATAGGTAATGGTTGTGGTTCCAAGCACCTCTTTTGCAATGTGACGATACATATTCTCTGTAAGGTCCATCATTCCATTATAATCAGTATACGCCTGATATAACTCCATCAATGTAAATTCCGGATTGTGTCTTGTATCAAGACCTTCATTACGGAACACACGGCCAATCTCGTATACACGTTCCAAACCGCCGACAATTAATCTCTTTAAATATAATTCCAAAGAAATGCGAAGCTTTAAATCCTCATCTAATGCATTAAAGTGAGTCTCAAAAGGTCTGGCTGCCGCGCCACCCGGATTTGCCACTAACATCGGAGTCTCAACCTCCATAAATCCCTGAGCATCCAAAAACTGACGAATGGTGCTGATAATCTTAGAACGCTTAATAAAGGTATCCTTTACTTCCGGATTCATAATTAAGTCTACGTATCTTTGACGGTAACGCTGGTCAACATTGGTAAGTCCGTGATATTTTTCCGGTAAAATCTGTAATGACTTAGAAAGCATTACGATTTCTTCTGCATGAATGGAAATCTCACCAGCCATGGTACGGAATGCATATCCCTTTACACCAAAAATATCTCCGATATCTGATTTTTTAAAGATACCATAAGCATCTTCCCTTACTGCGTCTCTTGATACATAAATCTGGATATCTCCTTCTTTATCACGTAAGGTACAAAATGATGCCTTACCCATTACACGCTTTAACATCATACGGCCTGCAATGCAAACAGAAATTGGCTGTGCATCCATAATTTCACGACGTGCTTCATACTCTGCTTTCTTGGCAGCTCTGGCATCTGCTTCTTCCATGCCTTCTACATTCACATCTTCTCTACCGGCTAATAACTTCTCTTCATGAGGAATATACAAATTCTTTACTTCCTCTGAATGATGGGTTACATCGTACTTTGTTACAACGAAAGGATCCTTTCCTTCTTCCTGAAGATTCTGCAGCTTCTCACGGCGAACCTTTAACAACTGATTAATATCCTGGGAACCTTTATTCTGATTATTCTCTGCCACTTTTATTCTCCTTTTCTTCACTCAATATGTTACGTATTTTTAATCAAATTCATTCTATATATGCTAAGCGAACTGTACACGAAACAAATGCTTCAGCGTTTCCTATTTCAATCTCTATTACACTGTCAACAAAAAAAATATTTCATGTCTTACACAGTTAAATTCCGCCTGGAATATGAATGCTATATATACCATTAAAATTTCACACAGTACTTATATGCAACACATCCGGCTCATTACACACACAGAAAAAGGAACAGCGGCTGCCATTCCTTTCTCCTGCAAATTATTCCTCATCTAAATTAATATCTAATATCTCAATCTGGAATGAACCATTTGGTGCTTCTACCGTTACAACATCTCCAACCTTAGCTCCCATTAATGCAGCTCCAATCGGAGACTCATTAGAAATTTTATTATTTAAAATATCAGTTTCTGTAGATCCGACTAACTTGAAATTTTCTACTAATCCCTTATCCACATGCTTAATAGAAACAATACATCCTACGTTAACCTTTTCTTTATCAACCTCATCTGTATAAATGACTTCAACATTTTTAAGAATTGCCTCTAATTCCTCAATTCTTGCTTCTATATCTTTTTGCTCATCCTTTGCAGCATCATACTCAGCATTCTCGGATAAGTCACCCTGTTCTCTGGCTTCTTTGATTTTCTGTGCAACTTCCTTACGTTTTACTACTCGTAATTCCTGTAACTCGTCTTCTAATTTCTTAAGACCCTTGTCAGTTAAAATATTTTTTTTCTCTGCCATATTTGCACCCTTCCATCCTATTAAATTATACGATTCCTATCATCGCATTAGTCTCTACATTATACATTAGTAACTTCCACATGTCAATTATCTAACACTAAGAAAAGAGACTACCAAAATGATAGTCTCTTAAATCCTAGGATAAATTATTCAGCTTCTGTTGTTGCTTCCTCGGTAGCAGCTTCACCCTCTGCGTCTTCAGGGCTAACCGGTTCTGTTTCTACAGAATCGCCTTCATCAGAAAGCTCATCTACCTGCTTTGCATTTTCCATCAAGAAATCCATTACTTTTTCTGAAAGAATAGAAACCTCAAAGTACTCCTCTCCAAAGTAATCATATACTTCCTCTTTTGTTTCTACAGAATAGCTTTCCATATATTCTTTTACCATATTCTCAATTTCTTCAGTAGAAACATTGATTTTTTCCTTGTCAGCAATACAGTATAAAACCATAACCTGATTTAAGTAATTCTTTACATATTCTGTAATGCCTTCCTTTAATTCATCTTCTGATGCATATCCATTAGATGCCAATACATCCTCATATGAATATCCATAAGCTTCATAAGACTGTGCAGTTTCTTTAAAGCTGTTAAACTCTTTATCAATTAAATCCTGAACTTCTTTCTCGTCATATCCGGTAATATTAGAATTCTCAACTACCTTACTAAATACATCTGACTTCGCCTGCTGTTTCGCAGAATCCTCATTACTAGCCTGTAAATCTTTACGAATCGATTCCTTATATGCATCGATAGTATCATACTCTGTATTATCAGCCACCAATTTATCACTTAAGGTTGGCACATTACTTACTGAAATGCTGTTAATTGTCACCGCGAAATTAACCTTTGCACCGGCTAAATCCTCGCTAGGATAATCATCCGGGAATGTTAAATCAAGAGAAACCTCTTCTCCAATCTCATGACCAATTAATCCGGTCTCAAATCCATCAATAAAGCTGTTAGAACCAATCACAAGGTCGTATCCTTCAGCAGTACCACCATCAAATTCTTCTCCGTCCTTTGTTCCAACATAATCAATATTAACTGTATCTCCATCTTTAACAGCACGATCTGTTACTTCTTCTGTTTCAGTTAATCCGGTAAGAAAAGAATCAATCTGCGCATCGATATCTTCATCTGTAACATCAGCAACCTCCAAAACGTATTCAATTCCCTTGTAATCACCAAGCTCAACATATTTACCATACTTCTTTGCCTTTTGATCACTACCACATCCTGTCATGGAAAGCATCATAACTCCTGCTAATAAAACAGCACCTATTCTTTTCTTCATTATTCTTATTCCCTTCTATATTATTATTGTAAGATATCTATCCCTTTTTTCGGTTCAGCTATCTATTCTTAAAAATAAATGTATTAAAAGAAATACATTTAATATATATACCATAAACATGGATAAAAATAAAGCAATTTCAAAAAAATTCACAGAATTACCACGATTTTGGAACTTTTTTCTATTTTTTTGACTGTATATATGCATGAAATTCAATACAATATATTGTTTTTTTATGATAGACAAGCACCATATAGGGTGTTATAATGTGGTTGTTGTCAACATCTTGTGCAGATGTTGTGAAACATATACTTATTATGAATGAAGCATGCTAATACACCGGCTTCATTTTTCTTATATGTAGTGAGAAAAGATTGAAAAAGTACAAAGGAGTTACAAATGAAAGTTATTAAGAGGGATGGAACAACTGTTTCTTACGACCGCAACAAAATCAAACGTGCAATTCAGAAAGCCAATGCAGAAGTAGAACCGGCAGAAAAAGTTTCGGAGGAAACCATAGAATATATTATCTCCTGCATTGAAACCAAAAACCGTGCTCGTATGTTAGTAGAGGATATTCAGGATATTATTGAGCAGAAATTAATGGATGAAAAGAAATTTGTCCTTGCAAAAACTTACATTATATATCGTTACTCAAGAGAATTAGTTCGTAAGGCCAATACAACTGATGATTCCATTTTAAGTTTAATCCAGAATCGTAACAAAGATGTCATGGAAGAAAATTCAAATAAAAATGCTACGGTGGCTTCTACACAGCGTGACTTAATTGCAGGTGAAGTATCCAAGGATTTAACAAAGCGTATTTTACTTCCGGAAAAGATTTCCAAGGCACACGAGGAGGGCATTTTACATTTTCATGATGCAGATTACTTTTTACAGCCAATTTTTAACTGCTGTTTAATTAATATTGGAGATATGCTTGATAACGGAACGGTAATGAACGGAAAGCTGATTGAAAGTCCAAAAAGCTTTCAGGTTGCCTGTACTGTTATGACGCAGGTTATTGCTGCCGTTGCCTCAAGCCAGTACGGCGGACAGTCTGTTGATGTTCGTCATTTAGGCAAGTATCTTCGTAAGTCTTATACCAAATTTAAAACAAAAATGTTAGCTGAATATGGCGACACTGTCCCGGAAGAGACCATTGAAAAAATGGTTCAAAACCGTTTACAGGACGAATTACGTTCCGGCGTACAGACCATTCAGTACCAGATTAACACCTTAATGACAACAAACGGACAGTCACCATTTGTTACCTTATTCCTTAATCTGGACAAAGATGATGAATATATTGAAGAAAATGCACTTATTATAGAAGAAATTCTTCGCCAGCGTTTAGAGGGAATTAAAAACGAAAAGGGTGTTTATGTGACACCTGCATTTCCTAAATTAATTTATGTATTAGATGAGCACAACTGCTTAAAGGGTGGAAAGTATGACTATATCACAGAGTTAGCAGTAAAATGTTCTGCAAAACGTCTCTATCCTGATTACATTTCAGCAAAAAAAATGCGTGAAAATTATGAAGGTAATGTATTCTCATGTATGGGCTGCCGAAGCTTCTTAACACCATGGAAGGATGCCGATGGCAATTACAAATTTGAAGGACGTTTCAATCAGGGTGTTGTCAGCCTGAACCTGCCGCAGATTGGTATTCTTGCTGCCGGCGATGAAGAGAAATTCTGGGATTTATTAGAGGAACGTTTACAGCTTTGCTACGAAGCATTAATGTGCCGACATAATTCCCTAATGGGTGTCACATCAGATGTCAGTCCTGTACATTGGCAGTACGGTGCCATTGCAAGATTAGAAAAGGGACAGCCAATTGACGAATTATTACTAAATGGTTATTCTACCATTTCTTTGGGATATATTGGTTTATACGAGGTAACAAAGCTCATGAAGGGCTGTAGCCATACAGAACCGGAGGGACAGGATTTTGCACTTCGTGTCATGAACCGTTTACGTGCAGCTACTGACCGTTGGAAAGCAGAAACCGGTATCGGCTTTGGTTTATACGGAAGTCCGGCAGAATCACTTTGCTATCGTTTTGCCCGTATTGATTTAGAAAAATTCGGAAGTATTCCTGATATTACAGATAAGGGATATTATACAAACTCATACCATGTAGATGTTAGAGAAAGCATAGACGCATTTAGTAAATTCCGGTTTGAAAGCCAGTTCCAGAAAATTTCTTCCGGTGGTGCTATTTCCTATGTTGAGATTCCTAACATGCGCAACAACTTAGATGCATTAGCTGAAGTTGTAAGATTTATTTATGATAATATTCAGTATGCAGAATTTAATACCAAATCGGATTATTGCCATGAATGTGGTTACGACGGAGAAATTATGATTAATGATGACAATGAATGGGAATGTCCACAGTGTGGTAATAAAGATCATGCTAAAATGAACGTAACAAGAAGAACCTGCGGCTATCTTGGAGAAAACTTCTGGAATGTAGGTAAAACAAAAGAAATTAAAGCAAGAGTATTACATTTATAAAACGTATGGGTTACCCGGGGCGTGAAAATAATTTTTCCCCATGAGGATAAAATGGGGCGTGAGAAAAATTTTTCCAAGAAATGATAAGAAATGTACAAAGCCCACCCAGGAATGTGAATTTTTAAAAACATAAATTTTATTCATAAATGTACAAAACTCCTGTCGTAATTAAATCTAATTTATAATTATTTTTCAGCGAGGTACTTCACTATGAATTATGCAACAATAAAAAAACATGATATTGCCAACGGTCCCGGTGTCAGAGTCAGCCTTTTTGTCAGCGGATGTTCTCATCACTGTCCGGGGTGTTTTAATCCGGAAACATGGGATTTTAATTATGGAAAACCCTTTGACAGTGATGTCATTAATGAAGTTTTACAGGCCATAGAGCCATCTTATATCCATGGTTTTTCCTTACTTGGAGGCGAGCCTTTTGAGTACAAAAACCAGCAGGGCGTATTACCTTTGTTAAAAGAAATCAAAACAAAATTTCCTAACAAAGATGTATGGTGTTATACAGGCTACGACTTTGAAAAAGATATTTTAGGAAAAATGATTGACACATGGCCGGAAACAAAAGAGATGTTATCCTATATTGATATTTTAGTAGATGGAGAATTTGTGGAAGCAAAAAAAGATTTATCTCTCCGTTTCCGTGGCTCTTCGAACCAGAGAATTATTGATGTGCCAAAATCTCTAGAAAAAGGAGAAGTGGTTCTTTGGGATGATTCCCATGATTTTTCAATCTATTAGTTTGAATATGATGATACCTTTCAAATATATGAATAATTAGACGTTTGCGAAACACATAAAACTTTACAACTAATATAGATTTCAAATGAGTTTTGCAAACAACTCAATATGAATAATGCAAAAGAGGAGAAGAATATGGAACGCACAAATGTTGCAATCAAAAAACTACAGGAAGACGCCGTAATCCCTACTTATGGTTCTCCATATGCTGCAGGTGCAGATTTATATGCCTGTATCAACGAACCAATTACTTTCCAGCCAGGGGAAACAATTTTAATTCATACGGGAATTGCTATGGAAATCCCTGTTGGCTATGCGGGATTAATATACGCAAGAAGCGGATTAGCATCAAAGAAAGGATTGGCCCCGGCTAATAAGGTTGGTGTTGTGGATGCCGATTACAGAGGAGAAATTATGGTAGCACTTCATAATCACAGCAATGTGGCAGTGTCCATTGAGCCAAAGGAACGGATTGCACAGCTTGTCATAACACCTTATCTGACAGCTCAGTTTATAGAAACAGATACCTTAAGTGATACCTTAAGAGGAGACGGAGGATTTGGTTCTACCGGAACGAAATA
The DNA here is from genome assembly GCA_051880435.1 of Lachnospiraceae bacterium. Lineage (GTDB taxonomy): Bacteria > Bacillota > Clostridia > Lachnospirales > Lachnospiraceae > CAG-590. The sequence continues at coordinate 10,812 of JBJENY010000046.1, forward strand.
ACAGGCGAGAAATCCAATATTAATTCTATAAAATATAACAGCCTCAGACATTTTTATTCCTGTCTGAGGCTGTTTTGTTACTATCTTATTGATTCTTTCATCAATTCCTAAGTCTCACGGTCAACTCCTATATGGATATTGTTAATTTATCCTTATTTGTCGACAATGTTTTGTTTTACAGTAAATCTCAATCTATCGATTCTGTTTTGTTTAACAATTAATCCTTATACGTTGACTTTTAATCCCAGATAATACGTGCTGCTGCACATGGTGTACGATATCCTACATTTGAAACAATAATTCCTGTTCTGCTACTACTTGCATGAACAACCTGTCCACCACCAATATACATGGTAACGTGACCAATTCCACCACTGCCATCACGATAGAATAACAAATCTCCAGGCTGAATTTCATTTAAATTAACATGTGTAAGGGCATTACACTGTGCTGCGGCAGTTCTTGGAATACTATATCCAAAATGCTCATAAACACGCATGGTAAATCCGGAACAGTCAATACCACCGGTTAAATTCGTACCACCATAAACATATGGATAACCAACAAACTGTAATGCAAAATTAACAATATTCTGTCTTTGTGTACTTGTCATTTCTGCCAGACGGGCACGTTCTGCTTCTTCTTCCTGTCTTCGAATCTCCTCTTCTTCCGCTACAGATAATGCATGAGAAAAACCATAAGAAATTTCAATATAATCAGAAGATACATAACCTTCAATATCTGAATCCACTTTAATATAAGTCCAGGCAGGATTGTCACACTGTTCTTTTACAACCTCATATGATTCACCTTCCGGAATCATCGTTAAGCAATCAGAACCCTCATCCTGTTCGGCACGAACATAAAGGGTTGTCGTTTTAACTGTTGCTACCTTCGGACAGGTTGTTTCCGCGTAAGCACCTGCTGTATCGCCAAATAGCAGGTAATCATTTCTTACATAACCAACAGTAATTCCTGATTCAATCTTAGTCCATTCATCACCCTTTTCCACTACAAGTGCAATACCATGAACCGGCAAACTACCTGCACGCTCTGAATCCTCATTTGGTTCTGTACGGATATTGACTGCTTCATCTACATAAGCTAAACATTTTCCTTCAAATTCAGGATAACGACATGTGTTACTATCCACTTTCACCTCATCGGATTCTTTTCTTTCTTTTATTTGAATATTATTAACATACTGATCAAGGGCATAAGTCAGACCTACATCTGAATCATCTAATATCTGTGCCTGACTTTCCAACGATGGAGCCATGATACATAATGTACCGATTGTCATAAAGGCAATTCCCGATATTATTTTTTTCATGCTATTCCTCCTATCAACTTTACTAAACCAATACCTAATTTATACTATAACAAAGCTTCCAATACCTTGTCAATCATTGACAAGATTTTCTTTGTAACATTTTTGTAACATTTAATCATTGCTACATTTCATTTTAGCAGCATATTATTTTAAATACATTTTATTTTGGTCACATTTCACTTTGTAGCATTTCATTATATAACATCACATATCTCTTAACTTATGGGCAAAAAAATACATCAATGCACCGCACTGACGTATTTTATTCTTCTTATAAACGGATATCTATATTCTGTCCCAACATAGGGTTCACAGATTGCTCTAACATTCGCGCTAATGCTTCTCCTGATGCCTGATCCGCATCCAGTGCTTTATTCAACATCGCCATACCAACCTGCGTCTGCGTATTGGCATTCGCAAGAACTGTTGTAGATAACCCTAATCCCTGTATTTCCATGCTACTCTTCTCCTTACGTTCTATACGTATCTTAACAGTTATTGTTAACATAACAACGTTTACATAACTGCTTTTACATTATAAGCCACATAATATTTAAAAGTCAATAGTAAATTTACATAATACTGAAAAAAGTTTACATAATTTATTTTTTACTGGCCTTTGCAAATAAAACACCTAACGGCGCAAAGACAATCGTCACAATTACTAAAGCAATACTCAATTCCATTCCCATTGTGGCATCCCGAAAGAATGGTATTTGGTTACCATAATACATAAGGAACACAGCAAAACCATTATTCAGAAAATGGATCAGGAAAGAAGGAATCATGCTGCCGGAATGATGTCTTACATAAAACAGTCCACAACCTAAAATTGCCGTTGGAAGCAGTTTGATTAGACTCATGTGACTGATACCAAACAACAAAGAGACACAAAGCATAGCCGGCACAAAATTCATTTTATTTGTAAAAGCAGTGTACAAATATCCTCTAAACATTAACTCTTCCATCACTGCAGGCAGGACAGCCATAAGAAGCAATGCTCCGACAAAAGGTACACCCTCTAAAAGGGTTTCATACTCTATGGATAAGGCTTCTCCGGATTCCTTAAAAATAAATGTCAAAAGATTCGATAACAACAATGAAAAACTGCCCACACCAAAATACATACAGATAGCGCCAAGGATATGTCTGATACCCGGTAGCTTAAAACCAAATGTCTTTTTTAAATCCGCCTTAATATAAAAGCCTGTAAGCAAAGGCAACAGTCCAATAAACAATTGCTGCACAATTAAACCAATCACCATATTTTTTACGGAAATCAGTCCACCAACATACAACATCAACAGCAAACCAATTACTAATATAAACAAACCTTCCTGAATGGATGGAATACTTCCCTTTTTAATATTATTTCGTTTTTCAAACAGCTTAATTCCGCTTGCAGACTCTCCAAAGAGAATAGATTCACTGTTATAAACCTTTCCTAAAAACCAGACTGCTACAAAGGCATATATCATGTTACTAAATAACACAATTAAAATAACAGATAAATCAAATTTAAAAATTAATAAATTTTTCATTAACAGACAAATATTCGCAACCGGTATCAGGGCAGTTTTTGCATTAAGTTCAATATTGGGAATAAAGCCAATATAACCTGTCAGCATTACAATTAAAGTAAGTGGTGTAATATAATTATTTGCTTCCTTAAAGCTTTTGGCAAAAGCACAAACGCTCATAACCAATGCACTCATAAATAAAGCAAAGGCAAGCACACATACAATACTCACCAGCGCAGCCGGAAGGAAGGATGCCAGTTTAAAGGTGCCAAGGCCATCCGAAAGAGTACTTATGGTTGCATATAAGTACATTGCAATACCACCCATTGATATTACATTAATAAACACAGACACCACTGCAATAGTAGCTACGGAAAGGAATTTACTCATTATCAACTCCATATTACCTATTGGTAATGTTAACAGCGTTTCTAATGTTCCCCGTTCCTTTTCTCCCGCTGTCGCATCAATCGCCGGATACATTGCTCCCATTAAAATGGCTGTAATCATCAAAAATGGAATAATACCCCCAAGAATACTACCAATGGAGCTCTCACTACTGGAATGGTCTTTATAAGCAGATTTTACCGGATGCAAAACACTAACAACATCAAGCCCTAAGTCTTTTACATTTTCCTCCGCTTTATAATTGCTATAAGCATCTATCTCTTCTTTCAGATAATTAGATGCCGTATTGGAATTAGAGATAGCAGACAAATAATGAATCTCGAAAATCACCTGATTATTTTCTTCCTTCATTGTTACATAAGTATCGATTGTTTCATTCTCTAAATCCTTCTGGGGATTATCACTTTCTACATATTTAAAAATATAGTCCAGATTATCTTCATCACCATCAATCCAGGCATTTAATTCCTTTTGCTGTATGTCATCTACTCCATCATAGGCAACAATATAGGTTTCTTCCTGCTGCTTCGTTTGAATAATTGCAACAATTTGCATGGTAACAAAAAATAGAAGGGGATATAAAATAATCGGTAATACAACCATAGTTAAAATGGTTTTTTTATCCCGAAGTACATCCATAATTTCCTTTTTATAAAGGGTTTTTAATTGCTTATAATTCATTTGTCATTCCCCCCTCTATACAGGAAAAAAATGTATCCCGCAAATTAGTTGTACCTGTTTTTCTTCTTAATTCTTCCGGTGTACCTTCTGCCACTATCACACCTTTATTCAACATAATGATTCGGTCACAAAGAGCATCCGCCTCTTCCATATAATGGGTAGAGTATAATACACTTTTTCCTCTCTCTTTTTCCTGTTTCATAAAATCAATAATTGCCTTAGAGCTAATAATATCAAGTCCCAAGGTGGGCTCGTCAAATATGTAAATATCGGGATTGTGCATTAAACACCGGGCTATGGAGGTACGCTGTTTTTGACCTGTGGATAATTTCTCAATACGATTATCAATAAACTCTTCCATTTGAAGAATATCATTGATATGGGCAATCTGTGCCTCTATTTCCTCTTTGGAAAAACCATATAATTCACCAAATAAAGAAAGCAGCTCCCTTACCGTAAATCTTCCATATAGCTTTGTATTTTCTGACAGATATCCAATATGTTTTTTTCTTTCCTGTTTATCCTTAATGGGTTCTCCGGAAGGATTCACAATGGTAATCTCACCCTCTGTGGGTTCCATTAATGACCCTAACATACGAAGTAATGTGGTTTTTCCTGCACCATTTGGTCCTAATATTCCAAGGATTTCTCCCGGTTTTGTAGAAAAAGAAACATGGTCTACAGCAAAAAAATCCTCTTTTACTCCCTTTTTCTTTGTACGAACAAACTGTTTTGACAAGTTATTGATTTCTATCATTTTTCCTCCTTCGTGGTGAAACCACAAAACACCAATGACAAGCGTCACAGATGAAAAACAAACTAAATAAATAGTTCAATCACTGCATTTATCAGGCAAAAAATCCAGCCAAGAACAAGACAAACCGTAACCGGTGGAACCACTGCTTTCAAGCGGATATCTCCAAGCATATGGGAAAGGCTTAAATCTCTTCCATTTATTTTTGCTATCTTACGAAGTAACAGAATAGTTAACACTAAGCCAATCATTGCCATCGGAAGATACATGATTAATGTACTCATCAACTGTAGCTTTGTTGGTGTTTCTGACATGATACCTAACATATTAACCTCACCATTTACATCCAAGTACAAATCCGCAGCTTCCTTGGAAATGGTTGTCATATATTGTAGTATCTTAGGCAAAATATAAACATAAGCTGTATTGACACCATTAAAAACCATATGCAAAATCATAGAAGAACCAAGGGAACCTGTTGCTTCCACCAACAATGCCAAAATCACACCAAGATAAATTGCATATAATATCTGGTTAAAATTTAGATGCATTAATCCAAAGCTTACGGCACTGACAATAATACCTGTCAGAATGGAACGTCTCCGAAATGCCTGATACATAATCCCTCTGTATATTGTTTCTTCGATAAACCCGGGCAGGCATCCTACCACGATAATTCCAAGCCACACAGGAAGCTTTTCTGAAATTTCAAATATGGTTGCACTTGTCCTGTTTTTTGCAAAAAACTGACTTATGATATTAAATACGGAAGCCATCGGTGCAGCTGTCATTAATACAACCAGGGACAAGAAAAAACTGGATAGCTTATATTTTTTCAACTGCAAATCCAAAGTAAATTTCTTCTTTGTTATGAGCAAATACACAATCGCAGACACCAGTAAATATCCCTGTGTTATTAATACAGATGCAAGATAATAGCTATCTTCGGGAATGTATTTACTAAAGAAGGAGAAAACAAAAGAAAGGGGAAGCTGTAATAATAAAATAATAAGGAAAAAAGCACCCGCTTTTCTCATTTCCTTTTTAGTCATGGTCACATTGGGGTCCATCATATTCGAAGTTATTCCCATTGTTTCCAATTCATCTCCAACAATATCGGCGTTTCCTTCCGTTATATTCACATTTCCTTCCATGGTATCCGGATGATCTTCCATTCCTTTCACATTTTCTTCCATAACATCCGGATTATTCACAGCATTTGTGTCACTGCTTTCCTGTTGTTCATATGAATCCATATCCGTCTCCTAATAAAATAATCTTTATATTTTCATCATGAATTTCACGATTTCAAAGCACCGAAACCAAAAAGCTTACTTCTTTAAAGCAATTGCTTCCATTTCCAATAAAACATCCTTTGGCAAACGTGCAACTTCAACGCAGGAACGAGCAGGAAAATCACCTGTAAAATAAGTTGCATAAATTTCATTTAAGGCTGCAAAATCATTCATATCCTTAATAAACACTGTTGTTTTTATCACATTTTCACAGTCAGAGCCTGCAGCCTCTAACAAAGCCTTCATACTGTCAAATACACGAGTAGCCTGTACTTTAATATCTCCTTCCACAACATTTCCTGTTGCAGGATCAATAGGAACAACCCCTGATGTAAATACCATATTGTCTACTACAACTGCCTGTGAATATGGTCCAATTGCTGCCGGTGCTTTTTCTGTACTAATTATCTGTTTCATTTTTTGTCCTCCTGTTATAAACATTTCTATATGAAACATCTGCCCGAAATTAGGAAATCACCTAAAAATTTAGCAGTGTTCCGTTACTTTTTTGCCACAATATTTTTTTCATGAATCTCAATTCTTCCTTCTTTTAGCAAACGGCCAACCGCCCGCTTAAATGCATTTTTACTAAGTCCCATCTCCCGTTCAATGATTTCAGGAGAAGCCTTATCTGTAAATGGAAGCACTCCATCATAATCCATAATTGCCTGATAAACCATTTCGCTATCCTCTTCCATTTGCTGGTAAGCAGGACGGGACAAAGATAAATTCATTTTACCATCCTCTCTTACTTCACTTACATATAAGGAAAGCACATCACCCACAAATAACCGTTTATGAAGCTGTTGTTTGGGAATCATTCCCTGATAACGATTGTCTACTGCTACAAAGGCCCCCAGCTTTTCATTGATCTGATATACATAGCCGGATACGGATTCCCCTTTTTTGTAAGGCGTATCTGTAGATAAATGCTCATATATCCGCATGGATACACAAGGACGGCCACTCTTATCTATATACATATAGACAAGGTACTCTTTTCCTTCCCGTACTTTTCCTACCATTTCCTTAAAAGGCATTAATATGTCCTTTTCCAATCCCCAGTCCATAAATGCCCCAATCTTGCCGACGCTAGCACATCTTAACAGTGCAACCTCACCTAATGTAATCAGGGGCTTATTCACAGTTGCAATGGGACGGTCCTCTGAATCAAGGTAAACAAATACCTGAATCTCTCCCCCGGCTTTCAACCCCTCCGGAACCTGTTTTCTTGGCAGAAGGACTGCATTTTTATCCTGCTCGTCTACACCTAAATAAATTCCAAAATCCTTACTACGGATTACCTTTAGCTTTTGCCATTTTCCAATTTCTGCCATAATTACTCCTATCTGTCTTCCAAACTCCGGACCATAAAACTTTTCTTATAAAAGCATTCATAAAAACATTCATAAATTCATCACTTATTGTATCCATGTTAACAAAAATGTTTGTCCATATCATGAACACCTGCACCATTATAATACACTTTCCAAAAAAATAATATATTTTTTTAATATTTTGCTTGCTTTTTCATATAAAATGTGTATAATAGTGTCTTGTGAGTGATTCACAAACAGCTTAATGGGGTATCGCCAAATGGTAAGGCAACGGACTCTGACTCCGTCATTTCAAGGTTCGAATCCTTGTACCCCAGCTAAAATCAAGGGTTTGCGGGATGCGAAAACTTGAGGTAATCAAGAGGTAATCAAAAAGGTAATCAAAATTCGGTAAGTTTTATGCTTGCCGTTTTTTATTTGCACATAAATCCCTGTTGATACTTTCGACTACACTTGCCTTATACTCCATATTTGATACATCATAGGTGTAGAATTTTTCGTTGACCTCTTCTGAATGACCCAATATCGAAGCTGCTACGACCGTTGATACTCCATTTGTTTTCAGTTTTGAATTAAATGTACGTCTGGCAACCTGTAATCCTTTTGCATCCAATCCGGCTTGCATACATTTATTTCTGGCACATGAACACAGTGTATTTCTGTGTATTCTTCCATTTTCGTTGCTAAAAACAAATTTCCCAAGATAACCATATTGCATTTCTACAAGTTTTAAATTCCTAAAAAACTCATTCATTTCTGTTGTTAATGGTATTCTTCTTGTCTTATGGGTTTTAGTTTCGCTGTCGTAATATTCTTTTGTCTTTTGATTTAGTTTTTCGGATCCGCAAATATCAATGTATCCATCTTTTGTTTTTATGTGGTCCCACTGAAGAAATGCTAACTCTCCGGCTCTCATACCAGTAAGCAATGCTAATTCTACTGCATAAGATGGGATGTAATTAGGCTGTTTTGCTCGGTCTTTTTGCAATATTTCCATTAGCTGATTACAACCATCTTCATCTAAAACCCTTTTTGACTGGTCAAATTCTTGCTTTTCACATCTTTGAGAATACACTTCAATATCAATGTAATCACACGGATTTTCTTTAATGATTCTGTCTTGCTTAGCCTTTTTTAAAATGCCATTTAGCATATAAAACATTTGTCGAAAAGCCGGTTTTTTCAATGACAGCCTGCCTAATAATCGAAAAATGAAATTTTCGACATCAGTTTCTGTTATTTTTGTAATGTCTTTCTTTGTGATTTTCCCATCTTTCGCAAAGAATCTTTCATAATCAGATTCATATTTTTTTATGGTAGAATCACCGCGACCGCATTGCCTTTGACGTTCAACCCAAATAGGGAAATACTTATCAATCGTAATTACTTCGTTATTCTTTTCTTCTGTTTTGTACCATTCAACAAGGAAATCATCTATTTCCTCTCTTGAATTTCTTTTTACAAGCCTCCTTTTTTCATCTTTCGTGTCGTATACATAGGTATACCAT
>JBJENY010000047.1:0-3728 GCA_051880435.1 Lachnospiraceae bacterium
TCATACCCTGAAACTTACCATTCTTTATTTTGCAATCCCCATTGGGATGAGCACTGATTGCCCAACATTCCCCCGTATCATCTCCGGGAATGTCATATCCAAAAACAGAATGCAGTTTGTTGCCGCCCCATATCATCTGTTTAAAAACAGGTTCTAAAAAAATAATTTCCATAATATCTCCTTATGCATTTACGCATTTCATCAAGTCATCAACTACGCTTTTAAGCATTTTATCTGCATTTTCCAGACTATCTCCCTTTACACCAATATAAAATTTAATCTTTGGTTCCGTTCCCGATGGTCTTGCACAGCACCAGCAGTCATCCTCCATATCAAAATATAGGACATTTGATTTTGGTAATAAAATAGGAGTTTCCTTTCCACTTACTAACTCTCTCGCAACAGATGTCTGATAATCTCTTACTTCCTTAACTGCAACACCACCGATTACTGCAGGTGGATTTTTCCTTAGATTCTCCATAATGGTCTTGATTTGTTCTCCACCGGATATACCCTTTAAGGTGATGGTCTGTAAATCTTCCCGGAAATAACCGTATTTCTCATAAATGTCCAACATACCATCCCAAAGGGTTTTTCCCTGTGACTTATAATATGCTGCAACCTCACAAAGCATCATAACCGCTACACAGGCATCCTTATCCCTTGCATAGGTTCCTGCCAGACAGCCATAGCTTTCTTCCAAACCGAATACATAAGAATAACTGTTATTTTCCTCAAATAATTTAATCTGCTCTCCAATAAACTTAAATCCTGTCAGCACTTCAATGAGCTTAACCTGATATTCCCTGCATAACACATCTGCCATATTGGTCGTTACAATGGTTTTTACTAAGGCAGCATTATCCGGTAATGTACCGGTTTTCTTTCTTTCCCGGAGAATATATTCTGCAATTAACATTCCAGACATATTGCCGGTAAAGCTTACATACTCACCTGTTTTACTATCCTTTGCATAAACGCCAAGCCGATCAGCATCAGGGTCAGTAGCAAGTACAATATCTGCATCCACCTTCCTTGCCATGTCTAACGCCATTGAAAATGCCTTTGGATCCTCCGGATTGGGATACGGAACCGTAGGAAAATTACCATCCGGTTTTTCCTGCTCTTCCACCACATAAACCTGCTGAAAACCTAATTCCTTCAGTACTCTTCTTACAGGAAGATTGCCGGTTCCGTGAAGAGGTGTATATACAATTTTAATATCTTCAGCCATTTGTTTGATTAACTCCGGATGAATACTTTGTTTCTTCAGTTCTTCCATATACAGGTCATCTAAGGATGCATCAATCACATGATAAAGTCCAAGCTTAACAGCTTCCTCTTCTTCCATCGTTGACACCTGGGAAAAACTGGTTACCTTTGCCACATGAGCCAGAATGTTCTTATCATGAGGCGGTGTAATCTGAGCCCCGTCCTCCCAATATACTTTATATCCGTTGTATTCTGCCGGATTGTGGCTTGCAGTAATTACAATTCCTGCAATACAATGTAACTGTCTTACTGCAAAAGAAAGCTCCGGTGTTGGACGAAGGCTTTCAAAAATATAGGTTTGAATACCATTGGAATTAAGGCAAAGAGCAGCCTCCTTGGCAAATTCCGGAGACATTCTTCTAGAATCGTAAGCAATGGCAACACCCTTTTCCTGTCCCTTTTTTTCAATAATATAATTAGCCAGTCCCTGGGTTGCCTTTCTTACCGTATAAATATTCATACGATTGGTTCCTGCACCAATCACCCCACGAAGACCTCCTGTACCAAATTCCAGTTCCCGATAAAAACGGTCTTCTATCTCACTTTCATTTTCGGAAATTGACTGAAGCTCTTTTTTGGTTTCCCCATCAAAATAATCATCTTCCAACCATTCCTGATAAACCTCTTTATAACTCATACATAAACCTCCTTTATATCTCCCAGACATTTGTGATACGCATATCTATTACGTAATGGTTGTAAATTTTTAACAAATACAGTTTTAATTGCGTATCACAAATGTCTAAATATCTTCCAAAAACGGTGCTAATGGCAGTCCTGCACCATTATATACATTGACTTTACCGTAGTTAAAATATCCATAACGAACATATGCAGGATGCTCCATACCGTCCTTCCATACATATATATTTTCTCCATTAATGTAAGCTCTTGCTCCATACCATTCGTTACCGTCATCGGAAATCTCAAATCCAACCGGTTCTCCAAAAACCTCCGCATCCCGGATATCCAGCAAATGATTGTCCATGATCCTTATGTTTCCATAAGTATTGGTAAAGGAAAGACAAATACCGTTCTTTTCCGGTTTTGCCAAACGGAAGAACATGGCACTTCCCTTTACCGGAAGCTTGTACACTCTTTCCAACACCTGCAAAGCAATTCTTTCTCCCGGTGTCTTTTTATCCGTTGGATGAATATTATCAAATTCTCCCAAATCCAGTAGCACCACCAGACCTGTATATGGTACTAATTTGTGTGTATATTCCTGGGCATGACGAATCCGAGGCCAGGTTTCATTTTCCTCCTGATTCTTTGCAATAAACATAGGAAGCTGCACAATGATAAACGGTAATTCTCCATCTTCCCAGTCTTTGCGGAATTGGGTAATTAGCTGTACCAGCAAACGATCATAGGCATTGGTCTTTTCCGCATCCTCTTCTCCCTGGTAATATAGAATTCCACGGACTGTATAAGGAGCAATCCGACAAATCATGGTTTCATATAATCCACAGGGACGATATAAGGACTTTCTTCCCATTGGAGGCGGCCATGGATAATCTCCTGCCTTTTCATTAATTTCCTCCATCTTTATATCCGGATTTTTTTCTTTTAACGCAGCAACTCTTTGATTATAAGCATCCAGACATTTATTATAATCAGCGAAAGCTTTTTCATATTCTTCCTCCGACTGATTACAAATCACCTTTTCATATGCATCCAGATAAGGCTTTCCTTCCGGCAGTGCACTTAAGTTTTCCTCACTCATCCAGCAGGAAATGGAAGTTCCCCCCTGATAACAATCAACAATACCAATGGGAATCTTTAACATTTCATATGTCTTTTTTGCAAAAAAATACGCAACCCCGGACATATCACGAAAATCACCATCCATGCACATATGCCAGCTTTGCGTTTCTTCCTTTTGTATCACATTTTCATCAATATAAGGAGTTTTGATTACATTATAGTAACGAATATCCTTATAATCTGCTTCTGACAGTTCCTTTTCGCCAAAATCAGCATTTTGAAGCTCCAATTCCATATTCGATTGACCACCTGCAAACCATACTTCACCATACATTACATTGTGAAACTCAAGGATTGCATCCTCCCCTTTCAAACACATTACAAAAGGGCCGCCCCATTGATGAGCAGGTAGATTCACCTTCCACTTTCCATTTTTTACAGTGGTGGTTACATCAATTTGATCTATTAAAATCTGAATTTTTTCATTTTCTTTTCCGGTTCCGAACACACATACCTGTTTGTCACACTGAAGAACCATATTATCAGAAAAAATAGCAGCTGCTTTCATGTTTCGCTCCTTTCTGTTATATTCAAAGTTTGACGTTTGCAAAAACCATGTAGCATATTGTTGTGAATTTTTAACAAATACCATAAGCAGGCTCTTGTAACACGCCGGTACTTGCATTGAGTACTTAGCGAAGTTTTACTGAGCTTAGTACGAAAGTACACTTGCACACTTAGCGAGATTT
>JBJENY010000048.1:0-19289 GCA_051880435.1 Lachnospiraceae bacterium
ATATTATCAAAGCTTACAACCTCTACATAATCAATCTTAGCAAGAGGACAGGTATTTAGCTTATCTGTAATTAACTGTTTTACTTTAGCAGCATCCTTTTGTCCTGCATCAATGGCTTTCATGGCTTCCTCTAAAGACTGGTTTAAAATAACTGCCTGTTTTCTCTCTTCTTCAGAAAGATAGGTATTCCGTGAACTTTTGGCAAGACCATCTTCCTCTCTGACAATGGGACATCCGATAATCTCAATATCAAAATCCAAATCAATTACCATACGACGGATAATGGCAAGCTGCTGTGCATCCTTTTGTCCAAAATATGCACGGTGTGCAGGAATAATATGAAACAGCTTACTTACAACTGTCTGTACTCCACGGAAATGTACCGGACGGCTTTTTCCACATAATTGTTCAGGAAGCAGAGTCATATCAACAAAGCTGTGAAAATCCGGTCCATACATTTCATCTACCTCAGGATGAAAAATCAAATCCACACCGGCAGCTTCACAAATCTTGGCATCCCTGTCCAAATCCCTTGGATATGCCTCTAAATCCTCATTGGGACCAAACTGCATAGGATTCACAAAAATACTGACAACAACCTTATCATTTTCCTTTCTCGCCCGTTCCATCAGACTTTTATGACCTTCATGGAGATATCCCATAGTTGGAACCAAGGCAACAGACAAGCCCTGTGACTTCCACTCCTTTACCAAATCTCTTGTTTCTTTAATACTACCTGAAATCTTCATAACATTATTCTCCTCAATCGTTTTCTATCTTTAGGCATCTGCCAAACAAATCCATTAATAAAGCTTCTCTAACACATCATCACTGATGGTATATTCATGCTCCTTTGCAGGAAAGCTACCTTCTTTTACTGCTTCATCATAGGCCTTAAATGCATCCTTCATAATGGTTCCAATATCTGCAAACTTACGAACAAACTTTGGTGTAAAATCACTAAACATACCAAGCATATCCTGGTAAACTAAAACCTGTCCATCACATACGTTACCAGCGCCAATACCAATAGTAGGAATTTGAACTTCCTTAGTAACAAGCTCAGCCAATTTTGCAGGCACACATTCTAAAACAACCGCAAAGGCACCTGCTGCTTCCACAGCCTTGGCATCCTCTAATAATTTCTTTGCCGCTGCCTCTGTCTTTCCCTGAACCTTAAAACCACCAAAAGCATTAATAGATTGTGGCGTTAATCCTAAATGAGCACACACAGGAATTCCTGCATCTACAATTGCTTTAATCTGAGGACATACCTCAATGCCACCTTCTAATTTCACAGCTCCGGCACGACCTTCCTTCATAAGACGACCTGCATTCACTACTGCATCATATACAGAGGTCTGATAGCTCATAAATGGCATATCACAAATTACCAGTGCATTTTTTGCTCCTCTTGCCACTGCACCACTGTGATGAATCATATCCTCCATCGTTACTGAAATGGTATCCTCATATCCTAAGATTACGTTGCCTAAAGAATCTCCTACCAGAATCGAATTCACACCGGATTCATCAATCAACTTCGCTGTAGAGTAATCATAGGCTGTTAACATGGTTAACTTTACGCCATCAACCTTTGCCTTCTTAAATGTCATAACAGTATTTTTCATATATGCCTCCTATGTTTAGAAACTCCTTTGTTTCCATCTTTTAGTCTATTATATTTTCAATTTTTGAATAATCCTTTTCCGGATTTTTTACTTTTGAAATTGAAACCAGTTTTTTTCCACAAGCTTTATATAGATTTTTTTCGTGCTTATCAAGTACAGACAAATGCTTTTTCACAGTTTCCGCATCTCCACGTTCTATCGGACCGGTAAGTGCATCAACCGTACCATTTTGAATTACATTCGAAATATTATTTTTTACTAAAATACGACTAAAGCTTCTGGCCTCTTCATCAGAAAAACCACACTGTTTCAGTAATTCATAACCTACATCTAAAATAGCAACGACATGGTTACTTAATACACTTGCTGCTGCATGATAGACAGGCTTTGCTTCCTTTGTAATTTGTCTGGTCGCATTACCCATTAATTTGAACAATTCCTGCCATTTTGAAACGGCATACCCATGTCCTTCTAATGTAAAGCTCACTTCATTCAATTGTTCATACACGGATTCTTTGTTGCTGAATGCAACAAGTGGATGAATAGAAATACCATATGCACCATAGTCTTCTATTCCGGAAAATACATCGGATGATAAGGAGCCACTTAAATGACAAATGATCCTGCCACTAATTATGTCCTTTGGAATACTGTCCCATACATCCTTTATCGCTCCATCAGGAGTCGAGAGAATAATGGAATCACTTGCAGCAATTACATCTTCTATTCTTTCATAAAATACAGAATCTGTAAAATCCGCTGCCCATTTGGCATCTTGCGCCAATAAACTGTAATAACCGGTCACTTGAACATTTACCTGATCTTTCTTCGTACAAAAATACTTGCCAATACCACAGCCAGCCCGACCGGCACCTATAAAACCTATTTTCATGTCATCACCTCTTTACTTATCCGTGACAACACCTATCATTCGATGCAGTTTCATTTCTGAATACCGCTCGAATGTAATTTACCATTTCTTCATATAAAATGCAATCATTCTTCCGTCATTTTCATAAGGTTTTTTGTCTTTTTTTCTATACAATACCTTTTTTCTTTATATTTCATTTTTTCTGAATATTTTTTGTTTCAAAAGCATATATAAGATTTAATATGATCACAATTCCGGTAATTGCCGCTACAGTAAGGAAGGAATAAACAATGATTAAAGCTACCGTTCTGCTATATAACTCCAAAAACTCTGCTGTTGAAAACAAAATAAAAAATGCAGGTAAGAAGCTTACAAAAGTACCAACAAATAATGATATCATAAAACCTGCCATACTGTGTCTCTTTTGTATAAAATAGGCTAACATCACCAATAAAGCAGTTTGAATCATCATGATTAAAATTCTCTCATAGGAAGATAAAAATAATTCTGTTACACTTGATGCTAACTCACCCTCTGTTCCTTTTACACAAACAATAATCGTCCGGATACTTCTTATTCCGGCAAGCATACAAGCTTCGCAAGTACAATAACCCAGGGAATAATAAAGGATATTTCGGAAGCTGTAGTTTCTTTTCCAAACAAAACGAAAAAGGATACAGCTGACACCATACAAAAATAATGCTCCTGCTAATGAAACCAAAAAAAGATGTAACAAATGATGATTAGATGTAAATTTCATCATATCAAAGCCGGTTATATGTTTATGATTATATAACCATTGTAATCCTTTTTCTTTTAATCCCCATTGCATTACCAGATAGAGAATAACAGCTGAAACAAGAAAAATCACTTGTTTTATTCTTCCTTCTTCTTCCTTTATCAGGAAAACAGTTATTAATATGATAGGTAAAACAATACACGCTATTATGATTGTAACTAATGCAACATATTCCATTTGAATTCTCCTTGTATTTTTATGTGCAATTTAGGCGTTTGTAAAACGCATAAAGATGACCTTTTGTGTTGTGATTTTTTTACAAATACCCTAAGCAGCCTATTATGTGAAATTCAAAAAACGAAATTACTGTAATGCCACTTTAAGTGCCTTCAAATTTTCTTTCATTAATCCGATATAATCAAGATTTTGTTCTTCCTGCTCTTTGGTTAGTCCCTCTATCGGATTCAATACCATTGTTTGCGCTCCCGTTTCGTCAGCAATGGTTTGTGCAACCTTTGGGCTGACTAATTCTTCAAAAAAAATCACATTAATATCTTCTTTTTTACACATATCAATAATTTCTTTCATTCTTCCGGAATCCGGTTCTGAATCAGCCATCAAGCCCTCAATTCCTTCCTGTTTCAAAGAAAATTCGTCACACAAATAACCAAAAGCTTCATGTGCAACTACAATTGTATCTTTATTACAAGCACTAAGCTCTGTCTTATATTCTTCATATAATGCATCTAATTTTTCTGTATAGGAAGATAGGTTATCTCTATAAAATGACGCATTCTCACTGTCAATGGAACATAGTGCTTCGCATATTGCCATACATTCTATTTTAGCATTTTCGATGCTTAACCATGTATGAGGATCCTCTTGCCCATCCTCTGACTGAATGTGGTTCACATCCTTTGCAGCCTCAACAACTACAATAGAATCGTTTGTCATTGTTTGCAATGTTTTATCAATAAAATGTTCCATTCCGGCTCCATTATATATCAGTAATTGTGCTTCCTCTAATAGTCCCATATCACCGGTAGACAGTTCAAAATCATGGGGTTCCATTCCTGCAGGAACAAGATTAATAATCTCTACCTTATCGCCACCTATTTGTGACACAAAATCCTTCATAGGATAAATCGTTGTAACAACTGAAATCTTTTCTTTATTGGAAAAACCTGTAGAATTCTGTTTTGAGCTTCCACAACCGGCAAGTACAACTGTCACAACAACTAATAGCATAATATATGTTATTTTCTTCATAGCAAACTCCTTTTAGTGATGATAATTTCTAAGTTGAATGGAATAACCATCTGCAATTTTTTTATACTTTTCATAGTCTTTGTCTTTTAATGAACCATCATTATGGAAACGTTCTAATTTTTCATGTAGTTCTTTTAATGCATCGTGTGCCAAATCTTTATAGTTATTTTCCAAATTTATTTTCATATCATTTAAAGACTTGTCAAGTTCAATTCTGATTGCCCTTTTTATCATTCTACAAAACCCCATTTCTTTTTTATAATCATAAAGTGAAATCATCTAATTATCTTCATATAAAACTTTTTTTAGTAACCTTCCATGAATATCCGCTAAATAATGATTGGCTTTTTGACTATAATCATTTCCCGGATGAATTCCATCCGGACACCAAGCCTCAATAACCGTACAGTCCCTTTTTTGTCCATCTTCGACAAAATAACCATCCTGCCAGGTTCCTGTCACTTCTGTAGTTTCTGTTGTCCAGCCTGTTTCTTCCCATGTTTTATAAATAGGTACATTACAAATTATTGCTAATTCTTCTTGCGCCTTACTGACATAGGGATAATCATCATTTGAATAGTGTCCCGCAATAATAATTTGTGTATCTGGGGAATATTCATGTATTTTATCAAATAAAAATTGGGATGCCCCTATATAATAGGTTCTATCTCCCCATACCTTTGGAATATCTGCAACTTCCGATGTATCTGTAAAGTTATTCACTGCTGTATCATTATATCCCACATCATATATCACATAATCTATATCATATTTTTGAAGATATTCTTTTAAATCTCCATCATAAGAACAAGACAAATATAAATCAATATTATCCGATTTAGTATCAAAATCACCTTCATAGGTAAAATAATCTGACCATTCGTTCCAATTATTATAGATATCAAGTTTTTCCTTTTGGGATAAACTAAAGGATTTCATTAACATTCTAAGATTATCATGAAATCCGCTATATCCCATGGAATCCTGATCAGTAATATTTTTATAACTCCCTGCTCTGGCAATGGCTGCACTTTTGGATATATTATAAATCTTTACATTCTCACCCAAAATATCACCAACCATATCAGGGTAATTTCCATAGGGTGAGCCCATAGGAATTGATGTGCCAACCCATAATATTTCAATCGGTTGTCCATCTTTCGCCTTTTTAAAATTCGGAAACTTATGTTGGTTCTGCCTTCTAATCAGTTCTAAAGCCAGACCAAAAAATAGTCCCCCAATGATTAACAAAACCAAACCATACACATAATATTTTCTATATGATTTCATCATGATACAGCTTCCTCATAATACTATTTTCACATATTCCATCAATAATAACAAAATTAAAACTGTCACATACACTATTACTATAATCGACAACAACATATTTGTAAAGTATTGAGGTTTTATATGTCTGCAGCGCCAAAAATCCCTTCACAAATTATCGGAGCATCCTATTACAACAAATTGGGCATCACCGGTAAAAATGTTACCATTGCAATATTAGATTCCGGTCTTGCTCCACACCCGGATATCGAACAAAACAGAATCCTTATTTTCAAAGATTTTGTTAATCAAAAAAATCATTTATATGATGACTGTCAACATGGAACTCATGTTACCGGCATTATCGCATCAAACAAAATCGGAATTGCTCCGGAAACGAATATTATTCCATTAAAAGTATTAGATAACAATGGTACTGGCTCTTTAGAAAGTTTTAATGAAAGCACAAAATGGATTTTATCAAACTATAAAAAATATCAAATTAAAATTGTAAATATCTCAATTGGTACACAAAAAAAAGAATTATCAGATGAAAATAACCCAATTAATCAGTGGACAAGAGAATTATGGAATGCCGGTTTAGTCGTATGCTGCTCTGCCGGAAACAATGGACCTCATCCAAATTCTATTACTTCACCGGGAAATTGTAAGGAAGTAATAACAGTAGGTTCCTATGATGGCAAGTCATTTTCATCAGCAGGTTCCCTATCCCCACTGATAACAAAACCTGAAATTGTTGCACCGGGTTACCATATACAAAGCACAAAACCATATAATGGATATCAAATAAAAAATGGCACCTCAATGTCTGTTCCCTTTGTTAGCGGTGCCATTTCCTTGCTCATTCAATTAAATCCATATTTAACAAATGAAGAAATCAAATTACATCTAATGAATACTGCAAAGCCATCAAATATCTTACCTTACCACATGCAGGGGGCCGGTATTCTTGATTTGCATCAATTGCTAAAGGACTACATGTGATGACAAATCATATACCTTTCTTTCGTATGAATTACTACATATTCATTCGTCTGTACTTTTCATTTTATACCATATATTATGTACTATTTTTTTAATGGGAAAACATCATATAGGTAGGAAATATTATGCAGTAATCATTCTGTAGCAATCATTATATATCATTTATCAGTATTTCATTTAAAAAGCGGGAAGGTTCTAATTCTTTATTAAAGTAATCCTGTACATCATATATATGCAAATGACGTTTTGCCCTTGTCATTGCTACATAAAACATACGACGTTCTTCTTCTATTTCTTCCGACTTTTTTGCCTTTTTATAAGGTGTCATAAGTTCATTGGCCTCTATTATGAATACAACATCATATTCTAACCCTTTTGCACTATGCATAGTTGTAATGGTTATACCCTGATTTTCTTTTTTATTTTTCTTCGACTGTTCCTGTAATGCATTCCGATACGCATCAATTCCATCAAACCATTCATTAAATGTTTTATATTGTTTTGCCAATTCCTGCAACTCATCTAACGTATTATAGATGTCATCTGCCTGTATATGTCTGTATTCGCAATATTCCGCCAAATAACTGTCATAACCAATGGCTTTTCTAATAAAATTAACAGCACCAAAGGGTTTTAGTCCGGACAATATCTTCAAATCATATTCTAACTGTTCCAGTTTTTCCACAGCCCAATCTTTATCCTTAACACGTTCCTTCATCTTTTCAAAATCAAACTGTTCTTCCATTAACAAATCTCTTTTCAAATATCTTTTTGGTTTGTTAAGAATATTTAGAAAAATACTTCTATCCCGAATACCCATAGCCCCGCGTATATAATCTAGAATATTTTTTACAGCAAAATGATCATAAATACAAGGAACAGCGTCTCTAACCTGAAATGGAATATTATAGGACATAAACGTATTGATTACACTTCTTGCCTGTACATTTGTCCTCATAATAACTGCCATTTCCCTAAAAGGGATTCCTTTTTCCCTGTATTTCATTACCTGTTGATATATGTGACTATTTTCTTCTTTCACTGTCTTTACATGATGAACACAAATAGGTTCTACATAATCCATTGCACTTACCAATTCTTTTGTAAAGCGCACCTGATTATTTCTAATTAATTTCAGAGAACCCTCCGTTATATTTTTGCTGCAACGATAATTTGTATCTAATAAAATACGGGCTGCGTCAGGATATTCCTCATTAAAATGAAGCATAATCTCCGGTCTGGCACCACGAAAACTATAGATACTTTGATCATCGTCTCCAACAATAAATAAATTATTTTGCGGTGCCGCTAATAACTTTGTTATTTCATATTGAATTTTATTAATATCCTGAAACTCATCTACAAGAATATATTGGTATTTATTTTGTAATAAAGCAAGAATATCCTGACGTTCTTTTAATAGCTCATAACAATAAGTCATCATATCGTCAAAATCTAATTTGTTTAGATATTTCTTTTGTTTTTCATATGCACCATAAATATCCCGATAAACTTCTTCTCCCACACAGGTTGAATAGAAATTTGATAATTCAATTAAATCGCCCTTCATCAAGCCAATTTCGCTAATCAGTGATGCAAGCAAATCATCTTCATCCTCATATTCAAGTCCCATCTTACGTATAATGTCACGAATAATATTATATTTTTCCTCCTCAGGGAGAATCTGATTGGATGTATATCCATAAGCAGTTTTCAGAATAGAAAAGAAAACAGAATGAAAGGTGCCAAAGGTACAGCCTTTGACACTTCCATTTGTAATTTGAAAAAATCGTTCCTGCATTTGTCTTGCACTGGCTCTTGTAAATGTAATCACAAGTATTTTTTTGGGTGCAATATGTGCATGTTCAATCATATACTTGATTCGATAAACCATAGAAGTGGTTTTACCACTACCGGGACCGGCCAAGCAAAGAACAGGTCCATGAATTGTTTGAATCGCTTTTGTTTGTGAAATATTAAACTCAGGCATTGTTAGCCTCTTCTAGCTTGGTGATACCAATTAAAATTCTTCTCAAAGATTCTTCTTTTCCAAGAATATCCATAATTTCAAAGGCCCCACCAGGTGTCATTTGCTTACCGGATACTGCTGTACGAACAGGCCATAATCCGGTTCCGTTTTTAATCTCTTTTGTTGCAATATACTCCATTAAAGTATCATGCAATGTATCTACAGACCAGTCATTAACAGTTTTTAACACCTCATACTCTTCCTTTAAGATTTCTAAGGAATTTTCTGTATTTGTTTTCATTTTTTTATGAGTGTACATTGCCACATCATAATCCGGTAATTCTTCAAAGAAATCAACCAGTTCTTTTAAATCAGGTAATACTTCGATTCTTGTCTTTACAAGTTCCAAAATCGCATCTTTTTTAACATCCTTTGTTACTACCTCATCTAAATAAGGCATAGCCATTTCTTTGAACTTATCAAAGTCCATGGCCTTTATATACTCACCATTCATCCATCTTAACTTCACCATATCAAACACAGCAGGTGACTTAGAAATGTGATGGTAATCAAATTCTTTTACAAGCTCTTCTAAAGAAAATATTTCCTGATTTGACTCAGGACTCCATCCAAGTAATGCAACAAAATTAACAATTGCTTCTGTTAAAAATCCTTGTTCTAATAAATCTTCATAAGAAGAATGCCCACTTCTCTTTGACAATTTCTGATGTTCTTCATTTGTTATGGTTGGACAATGAATATAAGCAGGTACATCCCATCCAAAAGCCTGATACAGACGATTATACTTTGGCGAAGAAGATAAATATTCCTGTCCTCTTACTACATGGGTAATACCCATTAAATGATCATCTACAACATTAGCAAAATTATAAGTCGGATATCCATCTGATTTAATCAAAATCATATCATCTAATTCACTATTAGGAACAGTGATCGTTCCATATAATTCATCATCAAAGCTTGTTTCACCTTCTGTCGGAACATTTTGACGAATAACATAAGGAATACCGGAAGCTAATTTCTCCTCAATTTCTTCCTTACTTAAATGAAGACAATGCTTGTCATATTTGCGAATTGATTTTCCATCTACAACCTCTTCTTTCAGATTATCCAGTCTTTCTTTATCGCAGAAACAATAATATGCCTCACCTTTATCAACTAATTCCTTTGCGTACTGCATATAAAGACCCTGTGCTACACGTTCACTTTGTACATAAGGACCCACACCACCATCTTTATCCGGCCCCTCATCATGAATCAACTTCGTACCTTTCATGGTACGATAGATAATATCCACTGCACCTTCCTGTAAGCGTTCCTGGTCTGTATCTTCAATTCTTAAAATAAAATCTCCATCCTCATGCTTTGCAACTAAATAAGCATATAACGCGGTTCTTAAGTTACCAACATGCATTCTTCCTGTAGGACTTGGAGCAAATCTTGTTCTAATTTTTGCCATATTATTACCTATCCTTTTTCTAAAATAATCGATTAACAATTAAAAACTTAACGCTAATCATAACGTTAAGTTTTCATTATATTTCATAAATTATGCTCTTTTACCACAACACTGTTTGTATTTTTTACCACTTCCACATGGACATGGATCATTTCTACCAATCTTTGGTGGTTTTACAACAGTCTTAGACTTCTTCTCTGTCTTATATAACTCATCACGTTTTTCCTGGTCAAAAATATTGTTCCACTCCTCTAAGTTATATAACCAGTCAGCCTGACAACCAACCATATTGCGATATAACATCTCTAAATCAAAATCTAAGGAAACAACTGTATCTTCGTCCATCTCCTCAATATTGTTAGGAGTCTTTAAACTTTCATCAATACCGTCTAAGAAACCTGTCATAAACATAATAGTAGTATCATATTTCTCTGCTAATTCTTTCACTGTACCCGTAACAACTTCTTCCGGGTTAGAAAGTAACTGCTTATAAATACCCTGCTCAACATTAAAATAGTTAAACCAAAACTGCTGGCCAACCTTTGTTCTATCATCCATCTGGCCATAAGCGTACTCACGCCATTCTTTTAATAAACTCATTTGTATTACCATCCTTTTCAAAATAAAGTATTATTGTCATATAGACATACAACGTTTTGATTATAACAAACCATAAAATCTTTTTCAAGGTTTATCCTATGACAAATTCAATGGAACATATCATATGACAAATTCAACGGAATCTATTTTTCATTTTCAGGGTTTTTCTCCGATTTGGAAGATTGCAATAAATCATCCTTTACTGCCGTCAAATTAACAAACCAAAAAGGAATCCATAAAATTACAGGTAAAACAATTGACAGAAATAAAAATCCCAAAAAATATTTACTACCGGTTATTGCCATTACCACCATTGTTATAATACAAAAAACAATGATCAGTACCGTTAATAATGCAACTATTTTACGTGCCTTATTGTATTTTTCCATATTCACACCTCTCATACAAAACTAATATGTTTTGTTATGCAATCGTTCCAAACGTTCCTTTACCTGTTTCTCATAACCATTTTTCGAAGGATGATAAAAAGATGCATCCTTTATTTCATCAGGTAAATATTGTTGTTTCACGAAATTTTCTTCATAATCATGGGGATACAAATAACCTACATGCCCTAAATCTTTTGCGCCTTCATAATGTGCATCCCGTAAATAGGCCGGTACTGCACCTGTTCGTTTGCTGCAAACCAAATCTTTTGCTTCAAAAATTGCATTAACAACAGCATTGGATTTTGGTGCACCTGCAACATAAATTGCAGCATTCGCAAGTATAATTTGTGCTTCCGGCATACCAACCCGTTCCACAGCCTGAGCACATGCAACCGCCACCTGAATTGCCTGTGGGTCTGCCAAGCCAACATCTTCACATGCACATATCATAATTCGTCTGGAAATAAATGTTACGCTTTCTCCTGCTTCTAACATTTTGGCAAGGTAAAAAACTGCTGCATCAGGGTCCGAACCCCTCATACTTTTTATAAAAGCAGAAACCGTATCATAATGACTATCACCATTCTTGTCAAAACCAATTGCCCTTTGCTGTATACACTCCTGGGCAACCTCTATTGTAATATGAATTTTTCCATCCGGTCCGGGAGCTGTAGTTAACACACCAAGTTCAACAGCATTTAATGCATTTCTCGCATCTCCATTACTTACATCTGCTAAAAACTGTAATGCATCCTCTGTAATTTCCGGGTGATAGGAACCCATCCCTTTTTCACAATCATAGATAGCACGTTTTATTAATTCTTTAATATCCTCTGTATCAAGTGCCTCTAGCCGGAATATGTGAGAACGGGAAATTAACGCTTTATTCACTTCAAAATACGGATTCTCAGTGGTGGCACCAATTAATATAATCGTACCATCTTCAACAAAAGGCAGCAAATAATCCTGCTGTGCCTTATTAAAGCGATGTATCTCATCAATAAACAAAATGGTTTTCTTTTGATACATTCCAAAATTGTTTTTTGCTTCCTCTACAACACCCTCCATATCCTTTTTTCCGGCAGTTGTAGCATTCAAAGATTTAAAAACTGCACTGGTTGTATTGGCAATCACCATTGCTAATGTGGTTTTTCCTGTTCCCGGTGGTCCATATAAAATTATAGAGGACAGCTTATCAGCCTTTATTGCACGATATAACAGCTTATCTTTCCCTATAATATGTTTTTGACCAACAACCTCGTCTAAGGTTGTTGGTCTCAGTCTTTTCGCCAAAGGGGATTCCTTTTCCATATTCACTTCACGCATATAATCAAATAAATCCATAACAGATACCTCTAATCCTCTGCTTTAGAAAATCCCATTTTAACCAGAAGTCGATGAAACTTCTCTAATACAATCGGTTTACAAATATACGCATCATAGTCACTACAAACCTGAATACTATCTAATGCTACCTCATCTAATGCACTAATCATAATAACCTTTGCACGTTTTTCTTCAGAGATGCAGTATTTCTTTTCTGCTTCTCGGATAGCTTCTAAGGTTTTGTATCCGTCTAATTTGGTCATCATAATATCTAAGCATATCAAATCAAATAATTGTTGTTCTTCCATTGCAGTAGAAGTCTCATCAACTGCAGACATTCCATTATCAACAGCTACAACTTCACCATATTCTCCAAGTATTTTTTCTAAATATCTTCTATTCACAAAATCATCATCAGCAATTAAAATTCTCATAACATCCTCCATGTCCGTGTTTGTCCAGTGTTTCATAAAAAATCATTATTTCGACTACTTTTGTACTTTTAATAATGATTCTATCTTATCAAGAGTTGTAGCAGCAACTATCTCATGTTTTCTTGTATCATTCTCTATTCTTCGATTCAAAAGGTCTCTTGATAATGAACCAAGCAACATATTGCATAACTCTTCCGGTGTAAAAGTATCAATAATTTCACCCTCATCAATCGCAGCCTTTAATTCCTTTTTTATAAAAGCAGTTCGCTTTAAGATGCAATCTGTAATCACATCTCTTGTATTAACGTTATGCAATAAACCCTCATAATTCAGCACAATAGATGACATTTCTGAATATCCACTGTAATAAGTTCCTAATGTTTTTAAGAAACTCACAACCTTATCAAAATGAGATATATTTTTTGCTTCAATTGTTGCAATTATACTTTTATCAAACTTTGTAAAAGTATCTACAACCTCAACCAACACCTCATCAATACCACCAAAATACCGGTATAGTAACGACTCGGACATATTTTCTTTCATTGCTAACGATTTTGTAGTAAGAGACTCTAAACCGGCCTCACTAATAATCTCAATAGCAGAAGCAACAATTCTGTCTTTTCGATTTACAAAATTATTATTCATAAGTAAAACCCCCACAATGTGAATTTTTATTCACCTACATGTAATATTTTAGGACATGGAAAGATGTTTGTCAATAAAATATCAAATACATGAACTTGTTTTACTATATATTTTCATCTCATCTTTATCCAACTGATAATAATAGATACTATCCGATAATAAATCAATTAATCCCACAGCACTTTGATTAGCTTCAATCACTAGATTTTGCAAAAATTCCATATCCGTATCCTCTTGTTCAGGAACTAAAATCACTTCATGTATACTAGAAGGAAGAATAACAATATTCGTTCCCTGAACCTTAGCAAAATTTCTGATTACAGAATCATATAATATACAGGTTGCACCATTTAAGGAAGCATCATTTGACAATACATACATATTGACATGGTCTTTTGCTTTTTCCAGCTCTTCTAATTCCATTTCATTATAATCATCTTCTGATAAATTTCGTTTTAAGCAATCTAATATAATTTTTGTCAAAGGCTCCATATGCCAAGGAAATTCCCTCATTGTATTAAACAATGCCAATTGATACAACTCCTCTTCACTGATATCCCAGCAAGAAAATTCCTCATTACGAATCATAGAACTGGCCAAACCTGTTTCATCATTGTTTGCCATATAGCGATAGGTAACTGCAAGGTCAAGAAATCGTCTGTAAGGACAATCTTTTAAAACCTCACGATTTTTTTCATAATTTACTAATCGAATAATAATTCGACATCGAACAGCCGCAAAATCCCTCAAATCTAACACAGATATATTGTTTTGTCTTTGTATTCCAAAATATTGCTTTACAATATCATCCATAATAACGGAAATTGGTTTACCCATTTGATACATTTCAAAATATGAATTCAAATAAATATTGGGACATATATTCTCATTTGATTTTCTAATAGTTAACCCGTCAAGTTTAATTCCGTTATTCTTAAATACCTGATGAACCTCTATCATATACTGAGGGTTAGATTGTTCCGGTTCATCGTCAAAACCTTCCGTTTCAACAGACTGATTTTCTGATTTTTCATACTGTAACAAGTAGCTTGTAATGTTTTCTTTTATATAATTTAAAAATTCATGGTAATTCATAAGACTCTCCTTTTCTAAAAGGAGAAAAGTAAATTCGAAATAAAATATAATAGAATTGAGCTATTGCTCAAAAAAGTTAAGTGCAGTTCTACTATACATAAAACTGCACTTAAGGTCAAGTAAATCACAAAATTTTCATACTCTTTATCATTGATATTATATGGTATGGGATGAAATCATTTATTCTGATAATAATGTTTCTAAAAAATCAACAAATGTTTCCATTTCCTTTCTTGTTCCAATGGAAATACGCAGGTAATTATTAATTCGTGGTGAATTAAAATATCTTACATATATATGGTTTTCTTTGGCTTTTTCAAAAATTTCTTTTGCCAAAACACGATTATGGGTTGCAAACACAAAATTAGAAGAAGAATCCGGATAAGTAAATCCAAGTCTCGTTAATTCCTTTTTAAACCATTCTCTCGTATCCACTACCTTTGCAACTGTTTCTTTAAAATAATCTTCATCCTTAATGCTTTCCACACCTAATATAATAGACGGATAATTCATGGTGTAAGAATTATAACTATATTTTACATCATTCAATGCTTTGATTAAGACTTCATTTCCTAAAGCATATCCAATACGAATACCTGCCATAGAACGAGACTTTGAAAAAGTACGGACAACTAACAAATTCTCGTATTGGGAAATAAGAGAAAGCGCACTCTCTCCACCAAAATCAATATAAGCCTCATCTATTATTACAATTACATCCTGATTATGGTCTAAAATATCCTTAATAAAATCAAGAGGTACTGCAAGTCCTGTTGGTGCATTTGGATTTGGAAAAATAACACCACCATTTTCCTTATAATAATCAGATGCCTGAATCTCAAGACTCTCATTTAATGCTTTTCTTTCATAAGGAATCTTAAACAAATCTGCCCAGACATCATAAAAGCTATATGTAATATCCGGGAAAAGGATTGGTTTATCACTATTGAAAAAGGTCAAAAATGACATTGCTAAAACATCATCCGAACCAACGCCAACAAAAACCTGTTCCGGCTTAACATTATGATAACCCGCAAGTGCATCTACCAAATCCTTTGATGCCGGATCCGGATATAAACGCAATTTTTTTAAATCAATTATTGCATTTAATACCCCTGGTGCCGGTGGATATGGATTTTCATTTGTATTTAACTTAATAACATCTGCATTCTTTGGTTGTTCTCCCGGTACATATGGCACAACCTTACGTATATTATTCTCCCATGGTTTCATGGTCATCACCTCTTTTATCCTTCCATCTCCTGCATCTTGGCAAGCTTTGCTGCCTGGTCTGCTGCAGTAAGACTATCAATAATCTCATCTAAGTCACCATCCATAATCTGATCAAGACGATGAAGTGTTAACTTGATACGATGGTCTGTACATCTTCCCTGAGGGAAATTGTAAGTACGAATCTTTTCAGAACGGTCTCCTGTTCCTACCTGACTTTTACGAAGCTCTGCTTCCGCATCATGAGCCTTTTGTAATTCCATGTCATACAGTTTTGCACGTAATACTTTTAACGCTTTATCTTTGTTTTTTAACTGTGATTTTTCATCCTGGCAGGAAATAACAATACCCGTTGGAATATGGGTCAATCGTACTGCGGAGTCCGTTGTATTGACACACTGACCACCATTTCCTGATGCACGGAATACATCAAATTTACAGTCATTCATATCTAATTCAAAATCCACTTCTTCTGCCTCCGGCATAATGGCAACCGTAATGGTTGAAGTATGGATTCTGCCACCTGATTCTGTTTCCGGCACACGCTGTACACGATGCACACCACTTTCATATTTCAAACGGGAAAATGCACCATTTCCATTAATCATAAAAGAACATTCCTTAAAACCGCCAATTCCATTTTCATTTAAGGAAATAAGCTCTGTTTTCCAATGCATTTTATCCGCATATTTTTGATACATCCGAAAAACTTCAGCTGCAAACAATGCGGATTCATCTCCACCGGCACCGGCACGAAGCTCTACAATTACATTCTTATCATCATTGGGGTCCTTTGGAATCAATAAAATTTTTAATTCCCCTTCAATTCTTGTTGTTGCAGCCTTTGCCTCATTTAATTCTTCTTTTGCAAGCTCACGCATTTCTTCATCTTTTTCTTCTTCTAACATGAGCAAACTATCTTCAATGGCCTGCTTTGCTGCTAAATATTCCTTATACTTTGCCGCAATAGGAGCAAGTTCACTTTGCTCTTTCATTAATTCCGTATATTTTTCCTGATCGTTTAATACACCCGGGTCGCTTAACTGTTCTAATACAGACTCATATCGAGCAAGTAAATCTTCTAATTTATCAAACATTTTATTACCTCATTTCTGTTATTATCATTTTCTTTATTCATGAAAGAATCGAAACCATCATATTCTTTCCGACTGTAAATCATGCTTAGGATACAAATATTTATTCTCCTTTTACATGCAAAGCTACAAATGTCCAAACACCACACGGTCAAGTCCTGCATAATCTTTCTTAACCTGTACATCCAAAAAACCATTCTCCATCATAAGTTCATAAACCGCCTGCCCCTGGTTATAACCAATTTCAAAAAGCAAATAGCCACTAGAATCTAAATATTGCTTTCCATCTGTTAAAATAGCTCTATAAAAATCTAACCCATCATTTCCACCATCTAAAGCAATAACCGGTTCATAATCTTTTACTTCAGGCATAAGTGTAGGAATAAAATCTCTTTCAATATAAGGTGGATTACATACAATCATGGAATAATGATAATGAATATTTTGAAACAAATCACTTTCAATCAAATGACCTGTTACATTATACTTTTCCAGATTTTTTTTTGTAATATCCAGTGTTTTTTTTGATATATCACACAAGTACAAATCCAAATCACTATGATATAGTTTTAATGAAATACCAATACACCCGGAACCACAACACATATCCAACAAGGATACTTTTCCATCTTGATATAATTCATAAGAATTCAATAATTCATCTGCTGTTTCAACTAAAATTTCCGTATCACTTCTGGGAATCAGTACATTTTCATCAACAATAAAAGTGTAATCCATAAAATGAGCATAACCTAAAATATACTGCAGTGGATAATGATTACATCTTTGCTCTATCATATTTTTATATTGTTTTTCCTGATCCTCAGTAACAGGCATGTCCGGATTTAACAACATTTGCATATATGAAATACCAAGTACCTCTTCCAATAACACTTTACTTTCATATTTTGCATATTCGTTTTCATTTTCTGATAAAATCTTTTTCCCAAATTGAAGCAAACTACTTACAGATGTCATAATATTTCCTCTTGTATCTAATCATCATACTCAATCAAAGATTCCTCTAAAGAATCTGATTGTTCTTCTACAAAAAAGTCATCATCATAGGATTCATCATCTTTAAATTCAGATTTTAATATTCCCTGTGCTTCATTTACCGCATCTGCATAAGCTCTTCCCATTAACACAGCTTCCACAGAAATAATAGCCACCTGAATCATTTCTTCTGTTGGTTCCTTTGTTGTAAGCTTTTGAATCCACATACCCGGACGACTTAAAACATTTACAATCACATTCTCACTTTTTCCAGCCAAACGAATAAATTCATAAGAAATACCTGCAACAACAGGAATCAATAACACACGAAGCAAAAAACGCAGCCACATTTGCTCAGCTGTAATAAACATAAAAATCAGAATACTTATCACCATTACAATAAACAAAAAGCTTGTTCCACATCTTTTATGATATCTTGTGTGTTTCATAACGTTTTCCGGAGTTAGTTCATCACCGGATTCATAACAATTAATTGTTTTATGCTCTGCCCCGTGATACATAAATACACGCTTAATATCTTCCATCTGGGATATCAGCAAAACATATAGAATAAAAATCAATAATCGAATCACACCTTCTATAAGAGAAAGAAGAATACGATTATCCAGCCATCTGCCTAAAAACTCCGCAATACCTGCCGGCAACAGCATAAATA
The DNA here is from genome assembly GCA_051880435.1 of Lachnospiraceae bacterium. Lineage (GTDB taxonomy): Bacteria > Bacillota > Clostridia > Lachnospirales > Lachnospiraceae > CAG-590. The sequence continues at coordinate 18,722 of JBJENY010000048.1, forward strand.
ATGCAATTGCAATCACCATAGAAACAAACACTGTAATACCAACAATTACTTTCTCTGCTTTCTCTTTAAAAATACTTTTTATAAGCTTGTCAGTTTTTGTTTCTTCTATATCTTCCTCATAAAATGAAGATGAATAATTCAATGTATTCATACCAATCACCAAGGATTCTGTAAAATTAACAATACCTCTAACAAAGGGAATGTTTGCCATACCATGTTTGTCTCCATAAGACTGATATTTATGAACTTTTACCTGTATTTTCTGGTCAGGTCTCCTGACAGCAACAGAATAACAATCCCGCCCCTTCATCATAACGCCTTCAATTACTGCCTGACCACCTAATGTTCCTTTTGGTAATCTTTCTTCCATATATCTACCTCAAAAATATACCTACTGAAAGAATATTTATGTTTCAAAATATATCTATCAATAACAAATCTACAATGATATCATTCTTTTAAAAAATATCCATATAACGAAAAAAGGCTGAGATTATCAATCTCAACCTTAATAACGTTACTAATTAGCCTGATTAACTCCGTACTTACGGTTGAATTTATCAATACG